>JBFLYA010000135.1 GCA_040757115.1 bacterium
TTAGAGATTAGATTTTACTAATTCGCTAATTCGCTTAATTCACTAATTCACTAAATGGAATTTGGAATTTGTGATTTGGAATTTCATAGCCATATCTATGTCAAATTTCGATTAATAAGTGCTATATTTACTGACTATTTCTATAGGAATCGGGTGATGATGAACAATAACCTATTAACAACCATAGAAAAAGAATCAGGCCAAAATGTGAATCTATGCTATCAGTGTAAAAAATGCACCTGTGGCTGTCCGATGCTTCCGGAAATGGATTTGACCCCCACCCAGATTATCCACGCCTTAGTTTTGGGAATGAATGACTTAGTCTTAAAAAGTAAGACTATCTGGTTGTGTGCTTCTTGCGAGACCTGTATCACCCGCTGTCCACAACAGGTTGACCTGCCTAAAGTTATGGATGCCTTAAGAATGGTAGCTATGAAACAACGAATAAAGCCTGCTCTCCCCGAAATCCCCTTTTTCTATAATTGCTTTATTAAATCTGTGCGGTTGTTTGGGACAAGTTTTGAATTGGCTCTGGGTGGGATAGTAAAACTAAAGACAAAGGGGATTCAAAAGGAATTGCCACTGACCATTGAACTCTTAAAAAGAGGGAAATTGAACCTTTTCCCATCAATAAGGGAAGTTTTGGGGATTAATAAAATATTTAGCAGGACAAAGAAGGCCGAAGGTTGAAGGGAAAAGGTATTAATCTTTTGCTTTTGAGGGAATAAGGAGATGCCTGTGTGAATATCAAATTTGTCCAGGAGTGTATTAATAATAAAGACTTTTATATAACATATCATGCTTTCCTAATGATGAATGAACGAGAGATTAAACGCTTTGAACTAATTAGATCTCTTTATAAAGGAGAAATTATCGAACGAAATCCTGAGAGTAAACCATATCCTTCATTTTTAGTCCTTGGATGGTTAGAGTCAGGTGACCCTTTGCATATAAAATGTTCCCATTCACCTATTGGAAAGCGATTAAGGATAGTTACAGTGTATGTCCCATCGGATGAAAAATGGGAGAAAGATTATAAGACAAGGAAGAAAAAGAGGTGATTAACATTGAGTAATGAGAAAGAATTATGTGATTTCTGTGGGGGAGAACTTTTAAGTGGCAAGAAGAATTTGGAATTCAAGGTAAAGAATGAAATAATTCTATGTCGGCATATACCAGCTAAGATATGTACAGAATGTGGAGAGGCTTATCTTGATGCAGAAACATCTGAGAAGGTAGAAATCTTTCTCAAGAATGCTAAGCAACTGAAACCTTTGGAATATATTCCGATGGCAGTCTATGAATCATCGTTAGTATTAAGATAATAAATTAGATTCATCATTTCGGAGAAAAGGAGTATTTATAGATGCAATACGGCTACTATCCTGGTTGTTCTATCCATTCAGGCTCAAAGGAATATGGAGACTCTTTGAGGCGGGTAGGCGAGCCATTTAATATCATATTAGAAGAGATAAAGGGATGGACTTGTTGTGTGCCGGTTGCTCCTCATTGCTGTTCATCATCGGTTTCTATTGCCCTGGCAGCAGCTAACCTGGCTAAAGCAGAAGAGCAAGGCTATAGCCAGGTAGTAGCCCCTTGTGCCGCTTGCTTTAGTCGATTGAAAGTCGCTACCTATGAAATCAAGCAGGATAAACAACTACAGGAAACAGTGTCTCAAGCATTGGGTTATGAATTCAGAAACTCTGTGGCAATACTCCACCCATTAGAACTATTCCCCCCAAAGCTTGATCATTGCCTCATCACCAGAGACCTCTCCAGGATAAATGTGGTCTGCTACTACGGCTGTTTATTAACCCGCCCACCTAAGGTTAAGCAATTTGATTATGCTGAAAATCCTCAAACGATGGATAATATTTTAACTGATATTGGTATGAATGTCCTTGATTGGTCATATAAAACCGATTGTTGTGGGGCATCTTATACCCTGCCTAAAAAAGAGATTGTATTTCGATTAACCAAACAATTATTAGATAATGCCAGACAAAGCGGTGCAGATTGCATCTCTGTTGCCTGTCCCTTATGCCATCTTAATTTAGAATTAGTTCAGTGGGAGTTAAAGGAGTACCATCTGCCGGTGTTCTATTTTACTCAACTAATCGGACTGGCATTTGGGCTAACCGAGAAGGAGTTGGGCTTGAACAGGCATCTAATAAAGGTAGATAAGGTGTTAGGGAAAATAAAATAAGAGGATAATTGTATGAAGAGTGGATTAAAAGTGTCTCGGGAAGTAATATTGTCCTTTGTTGAAGGTTATAGAAAGGCTAATGAAGTAATTATGGCAGAGAAGAGAAAATGGTTATCCCATTTGTCAAGTCAAGATTCTCTTCGCATTTACGATAACCTTTGCAATTTCTGGGAACAAAATTCTCATAAGGAAGGCATAGAAAAATTAGAAAGACAAAAAATCTCCTTTTTACTTAAAAAAAGAAGTATGTTTAACCATGTTAGTGGTTATAAACAGGGTGCTAAATGAATCTACAAATTAAGGCTGCTGTAGAGATTCATCAATTCTTTACCAAAGTAGATATACCTTATGCCATTATAGGAGGCATTGCCCTCCAACATTGGGGAGAGCCACGCTTTACCCGTGATGTAGATGTTACTATTCTGGTTGATTTGGGGCAAGAAGAGGCAACATTAAAAAAGACATTATCTGTCTTTTCCCCTCGAATTTCTGATGCATTAGAGTTTGCTCTTAAACATCGTGTCTGTTTAGTTCAAAGTAGAGAAGGGATAGAAATAGATATTTCGTTAGGTATCCCTGGGTATGAGCAGGAAGTTGTAAAACGCGCAGTAGAATGCGATCTTGAAAGTGGAATTGTGCGGATATGTTCGGCAGAAGACCTCATTATTCATAAGGCAGTAGCAGGAAGACCTCAAGATTTACTTGATATTGATGGGGTAATTATCCGCCAAGGAAAGAGGTTAAATGTTGCGTATATCCGCCGGTGGCTTAAGAAATTTTCCCGCTTGTTGGAAATGGAAGAAATACTCCAGAGATTTGAGGAAGCCTGGAGACGATTTGGAAAAGGGGGTAGTGTCAAAAATAAATATGAACAGGGGTGAGAAAATGAGAAAGACAATTCTATTTCCAATAATAGTTGAATGTTTAGAAGAAGGTGGGTATTATGCTGAATGCCCTATTCTTCAAGGATGTCATGTAGAAGGGGAAACCTATTTAGAGGCGATAGAGAATATCCAGGATGCAATAAAAATATTCCGTGATTCTTATCAAGAATTGGGCAAAAACATTCCTTCACTTCCAATCTATGAAGGGAAGGTAGTGGTTACTTCGGGTATTCCTATGTTACAGGAAGTATAAATGAGTGACAAATTTCCTGCAATAACTGATAAAGATGTTATAAGTCTCCTTCGCAAGATTGGATTTGAATTCTATCGAACAGCAAAAGGTAGTCACGAGGTATGGCGGAGAAAAAGCGATATGAGGCATACTATTATCCCAAGACACAGAGGGAAGATAATAAAAAGAAGGACTCTAAAAACTATACTGAATGATATTGGATTAACCATAGAAGAATTTAGGAGATTGGTTTAAAAAATGGCAACGGAAATAAAAAATACAAAAATCGGTTCTTGTTTAGTGCTCGGTGGTGGAATTGGTGGTATGCAAGCCGCACTTGACCTTGCCAATAGCGGGATAAAGGTCTATCTGGTAGATACCAGACCCAGCATCGGTGGTGTGATGGCTCAGATTGATGAAGATTTTCGGATAAAATAAAGAGGAGGTATGATGAGAAATGATTAGGATGGAAAAAGAAAGAATATCTGTAAATATTCCCTTAGAAATTTTACCTATAGTTGCAAAAAGGAGAAAAGATGCATCTACAAAAATTTTTGAATATTTGATACTAGAACTCTACCGACTGGGTGAGATATCTAGTGGAAAGGCAGCTCAATTCCTTGAGATGGAACGAGTTGAGTTTATAAGATTTGCTTGCCGACTGGGAATCCCATTTATTGATATGGACGAAGAGGAACTTTTAAAGGATTACACTAATGCCCAAAATGCAAGAGAAAAATAAAAAAATAGTAATTTCCAATTCAAGTTGTTTAATTATTCTTAAAAGAATTGGGAAAATAGAGCTCCTATCAGATCTCTATACAAGGATAATTATACCTCCTGCTGTAGAGCATGAGGTATTTGAATTTGAGTCTAAACCAAAATGGATTGAAACGGTTGAAATAAAACAATCTCTTGTAACAAAAATATTAGAAAAAACACTTGGTAAAGGAGAAAGTGAGGCTATTAATTTATGTTTAGAATTAAATGCACATCTTTTAATTATTGATGACCTTGCTGCGAGAAGAACTGCTTACGGATTAGGAATAAAATTTACAGGGGTAATGGGAATTCTTTTGGAAGCGAAAAGAGTAGGATTAATAGAGGAGATAAAAGGATTTTTAGACGAGATGAGAAAATACGATTTTAGAGTTTCTAAGACAATATATGATTCAGTATTAAAGATTGCAAAGGAAAAAATATGAGATAATTAAACTATTGTTCAAGTCTGGTTTTTCGGGAGAAGAAATGACTAAAGTAACTCAAAACTCAAAAACAGGCGTTTGTTTAATCATTGGTGGCGGTATTGCCGGCATGCAAGCCGCACTTGACTTAGCCAATAGCGGCATAAAGGTCTATCTGGTAGATACCAGACCCAGCATCGGTGGCGTGATGGCGATGCTGGATAAAACCTTCCCGACTAACGATTGTGCTATGTGCACGATGGCTCCCAGACTGGTTGAGATTGGCAGACATAAGGATATTGAAATAATTACCCTGAGCGATATAGAGTCTATTTCTGGGCAGGCTGGCAATTTTACGGTTAGATTGAATAAGCACGCAAGATATGTGCGTGAAGACAGATGCACTGGCTGCGGTGAATGTGAGACGGCCTGTCCTGTAGAAGTGCCGGATGAATTTAATTGCTCGCTTAACCAGAGAAAGGCAATCTATCGTCTTTACCCTCAGGCAGTCCCCAACTGGTTCACCATAGACAAATCCGAACATAAATCACCCTGTCGCCTCGCCTGCCCGGCCGGTTGTGATAATCAGGCATACATCGCCTTGATCAGTCAGGGAAGATTTAAAGAGGCAATGGAGGTTATTCGCCGCAGAATCCCCATTCCCTCGATATGCGGCCGTATTTGTAACGCACCCTGTGAGAGTAAATGTAATCGCAAGGATGTTGACGAACCCTTGAGCATCCGGGCATTAAAACGCTTTGTAGCTGATTATGAAAGAGTAAATGGTAGCTGGAAACCCTCTAAGGTTGAGGTGAAATACCCTGAGAAGATAGCCGTAATTGGCTCTGGTCCTGCTGGACTAACCTGTGCCTATAATCTGACTCAACGCGGATACCCGGTAACCATATTTGAGGCTTTACCGGTGGCAGGTGGTATGCTGCGGGTGGGTATCCCGCAATATCGTTTACCCGCAGAGATTATTGAGTATGAAATCGAACAGATAAAAAACTCAGGGGTGGAGATACTAACTAATACCCCGCTGGGTCCAGATTTAACCCTGAATGACCTCTTTGATAGAGGCTATAAAGCTATCTTTATCGCTATTGGTATGCATCAGAGCAAGAGATTGAATATTGAGGGAGAGGATTTAGCCGGGGTTATCCACGGAACCTCCTTTTTGCATAGTGTCAAGCGGCATAGAGAGATAGACCTAACTGGTAAGGTGGTAGCGGTTATCGGCGGCGGCAATGTAGCTATTGATGTTGCCAGGGTAGCCCTGCGACTGGGAACAAAAGAGGTGAATATCCTCTATCGCCGCTCTAAAGAGGAAATGCCTGCTATCCCGCAGGAGATTGAGGATGCCGAGCATGAGGGTATAAAGATAGAGGTTTTAATCGCACCCAAACGCATTCTTACGAAAAATGGTAAGGTTAAGGGGATTGAATGCACCCGGATGAACTTGACCGAATTCTTTGATAAAAGCGGCCGGAGAATAGCTGAGCCAATTGAAAACTCCACCTTTGTTCTGGATGCAGATACGGTTATTATCGCAGTAGGGGAAGTGGTGGACTATTCAATGGTTCAAGCCGCAGATGGGGTATTAATAACTGAGCGGGGCTTTTTAAAGGTTGATAGAACCACATTAGCTACAAATGTGCCTGGGATATTTGCTGGTGGTGATGTAATCGGGTTGTCTGGCATGGCAGTGGATGCAATTGCACATGGACACGAGGCAGCAGAATCCATCCATCGCTATCTGCAAGGGATGGATATGTCCGAAGGACGAGAAAAAAAGACCGAAGCAGAAGCAAGCCTGCCTCAAAGGGAGATTAAGATAGAGCAGAGACAACCAATGCCTAAATTGCTACCAGAGGAGCGAATAAAGGGCTTTGAAGAGATCGAATTGGGCTATTCTCAAGAGCAGGCAGTCAAAGAGGCAAAACGCTGCCTCAACTGCGGTGGCTGTTCTGAATGCCTGATGTGCGTAACCGCGTGCAAGGCAGAAGCAATAGAGCACCAGCAGAAGCAAGAAGCCATTAATCTGGAGGTAGGTGCGGTAATCATAGCCCCTGGTTATGAAACCTTTGAGGCAAAACTGGCGGGTGAATACGGTTATGGCAGGTATCCCAATGTGGTCACCAGCCTGGAGTTTGAACGGATAATGGGTGCATCAGGGCCATTTAGAGGAGAGATATTAAGACCATCAGATAAAACACATCCGCACAAGATCGCATTTATTCAATGCGTTGGCTCAAGGGATACGGAAAGGCCCTGGTGCTCTTCAGTTTGCTGTATGTATGCCACCAAAGAGGCACTAATCGCTAAGGAGCATCTGCCTGATTTGGAATGTAAGATATTCTATCGGGATGTGCGAGCCTTTGGCAAGGGCTATGAGACATATTATGAACGGGCGAAAAAAGAGGGGATAGCGTATATTAATCAGACGCCGTCAACCCTCAAGCAAAACCCTCAGACAAAGGGTCTGGTTATCCGCTATGGACTTTCTGGCGAGATAATCGAGGAGGAGTTCGATTTAGTCATCTTGTGTGTAGGTATCACACCACAACCAGTAAAGGCTATTGCCCAGCGGTTGAATCTGCGGCTGAATGAGTTTGGGTTTATCCAGACCGATGCCTTCCTAAAAACAAATCTGGAGGGAATTTTTGCGGCGGGTGTAGCCACAGGACCAAAGGATATTCCAGAGAGTGTAATGGAGGCAAGTGCCTGTGCCTCTGAATGTCTGGGTCTGTTGTCTGAGGTTAAAGGGGCATTAGTCAAGAAGCAGGAGTATCCTCCACAGCGGGATGTGAGCCAGGAAGAGCCGAGGGTGGGTGTCTTTGTCTGCCACTGCGGCACCAATATCGCAGGTGTGGTAGATGTCCCCAGCGTAGTTGAGTATGTACGGACATTACCCAGTGTAGTCTATTGTGAGAACAGGTTATATACCTGTTCAAGCGACAGTTGCGAGCGGATAAAGGAGGTTATTCAGACAGAGGGGTTAAATCGGATAGTAGTAGCATCCTGCACCCCACGCACGCACGAGCCGCTCTTTATGGAGGTCTTAAGAAATGCCGGGCTTAATCCCTACCTCTTTGAAATGGCTAATATCCGCGACCAAAACTCCTGGGTGCATAGACAAGAACCACAAAAAGCCACCCAGAAGGCAAAGGACCTGATTAGAATGGCTCTGGCTAAAGCCCGTATGAATGAGCCGTTGTATCCAAGCTATTTAAAGGTCAACAAATCTGCCTTAGTCATTGGTGCTGGCATAGCTGGATTAACCGCAAGTATCGAAATAGCCCGACAAGGTTATCAAGTTCATTTGATTGAAAAGAACCAGGAAATTGGCGGATATAACCAAAGGATTAAATATCTTCTTGGAGCAGAAAGAAATAAATTATGGGAGAAAGTAGTTAGTGAGGTCAAAAATCACCCAAAGATAAAGTTGTATCTCAATACCCAGCTGGTAAATATCGAAGGAAGCGTAGGAAACTTTAAAACACAATTGGCGGTTAATGGAACGACTGCAGAAATAGAACATGGTGTAGTTATCGTAGCTACGGGCGCAATAGAATACAAACCAACTGAATATCTCTACGGTCAA
This sequence comes from bacterium, assembly GCA_040757115.1. Lineage (NCBI taxonomy): Bacteria > bacterium. Next base: position 8,111 of record JBFLYA010000135.1, read on the forward strand.
GACGAACGCATAATAACACAACTTGAATTAGAGGAGCGATTAGCGAATCTCGAACCCCGAGCCCCGAGTCCCGAGCCCCGAGTCCCGAATACCGTAGTGATGGTACAATGTGTTGGTTCACGCGAAGAAGAGCGAATGTATTGCTCACGGGTATGTTGTCAGGAGGCAATTAAAAACGGATTAAAGATAAAAGAACTCTATCCGCAGGCAAATGTCTATATTATATATCGTGATATTCGTGCTTATGGATATTATGAGGAATATTACCGCCAGGCAAGGGAAAAGGGAATTAAATTTATCCAGAGGCAGGATAATGAAAAACCGCAAGTTGAGTTGAGAAATGGTAAGATAAATGTTTCTGTCCGGGACATGCTTTTGGGGATGAGAATAGATATACCCGCAGATTTAGTTGTTCTTTCTTCTGGCACGCAAGCCAATGAATCAAACAAGGATATTGCTCAGAAATTAAAGGTGCCGTTAAATGAACACGGCTTTTTCTTAGAGGCACATATGAAGTTAAGGCCTGTAGATTTTGCTACTGAGGGAATTTTTGTTTGCGGCACTGCCCATGGACCAAAAACTATCCCTGAATCCATTATCCAGGCGATGGCGGCGGCGGCAAGGGCATCGGTGATACTCTCTAAGGATGAACTGGAGATAGACCCAAGGATAGCTGAGGTAATAGAGGCTAATTGTGATGGCTGTGCTTATTGTGTTGACCCCTGCCCGTATAAGGCAATTACCTTAGTTGAATATGAGAAGGATGGAGCTATCAAAAAGACGGTTAAGGTAGATATTGCCAAATGCCATGGCTGTGGGGTATGTATGGCTACCTGTCCAAAGAAAGGGATATTTGTGAGAGGGTTCAGGCTTGAGCAGATTGTAGCACAGGTAGAGGCGGCATTGGAGGTAGGAGTATAAAAAGGAGTAAGCAGATGAATGATAACCAAGCATTCGAACCATTAATACTGACTTTTTGTTGCAACTGGTGTTCTTATGCCGGGGCAGACCTGGCAGGGATATCAAGATTACAGTATCCCCCTAATAACCGTATTATTCGGGTGATGTGTTCTGGAATGATTCACCCTAATTTAGTCATCGATGCCTTAACTAAGGGTGCGGATGGTGTCCTTATCTGTGGCTGTCATATTGGTGATTGCCATTATCTTGAAGGAAATCTTAAAGCCCAAAGCAGGGCAGAGGCTATCCAGTTAATGCTGGATGACTTTGGAATTGAACAGGAGAGATTTAGGTTAGAATGGGTCTCTGCGGCTGAAGGACAAAGATTTGCTCAGGTGATGACAGAATTTACTGAGACGATAAAAAAATTAGGACCAAGCCCATTTTCGAGGAATTAATTAGGGATAGAGGATAATAATGTTGGTTTTTGTTGATGAGTCTGGAGATACAGGATTCAAAATAGATACTGGCTCAAGTAAATATTTTGTTGTCTCTTTGGTTGTATTTGAGGATGAAGATGAGGGTTGTGCTTGCGATAACAGAATTTCGCTTTTGAGGAGAGAATTAGGATATTCAGAATTTTTTGAATTTCACTTTCAAAATAACTCAAAACGAATACGAACAAATTTTCTCCAGGCAGTAGCACCGTATAATTTCTTTTATTTTGGTATTGTGTTGAATAAAAACCCAAACAGATTATATGGAGAAGGATTTAAGGTTAAAGAGTCTCTTTACAAATACACCTGTGGACTGGTATTTGAAAATGCCAAACCATACCTGAAGGAAGCGATTGTTATTATTGATAAAAGTGGTTCATCCCTATTTCGTTATCAATTGGCTAATTATTTAAAGAAAAAGATAAATACTAAAGAAATAGGTGTGATTAAAAAGGTAAAAATGGAATCATCAAAAAGTAACAATCTATTACAATTGGCTGATTATGTAGCAGGGGTAATAAATAGAAAGGTTCAAAGGAAACAAGACGCTGTCTTTTATCATAAGTTTATAGCTACAAAGGAGATGTATGTTCAAGTGTGGCCAAAATAAAAACCTGAGTTCCTACCCTTTCTGGGACGCCCACCATAAAGGTGACTAATCAGAACTCAGGTAATTCCATATATATTATAATATATAATTATATGTTTGTCAAGAGCATTTTTTATTTTTTTTAGTTAGATTAGAATAGGTTTCTGCCACAGAGCAACAAAGATTTGCTGTAACTATTCACCCTGTAGGAAAGTAGGAGAGTAGGGAAGTAGGAAAGGGAAAGAAAATGAAAATGAATGAGAAGTTAGATGATTTAGACAACTTGTAGTATGGCAAAAAAACCATCATTTAGTGAT
>JBFLYA010000136.1 GCA_040757115.1 bacterium
ATTTTGCATTTTGATATTTATATTTGATATTTAATATTTGATATTTGATATTTATTTGTTGTCTCCCTCAAATCCTATTTTGCAGAACCCTATACACTATTTTAACCTTTATGCTAGATTAAGACACGACCGAAATTTAGTGTGAAGCTAATTTCTTTATCCATTGCCGAACATATTTTCGGATAAACCGAACCTCATTTTCTAAAAATAGCCGTGTAGATAAATTAGTCTCTTCTTCCTGGGTTAAGAGGTGTGGAGATAACCTCTTTTTTAACTTGGCAATCGCCTTTAAGTCATCCTGATAAAACTGTTTATAAAACCACCTTTGAATAAAATTAAATCTGCTGCCTTGAGTAAAAGCCGTGGCAAAATCCACCAGATATGGTTGCCAATCAGCCCGAATAACGATGTTGCTCCTTTTCTTTAAATCACAATGAACTACACCACGACAATGTATTTCATCTATTAAGTCCCTGAGTCTCACATAAACTTCTTCATTCAAATCTCCCCCCTTAAAATGATAGCAATCTTCCCCTTCAATATATTCTAAAATGAAGGCATCTTTATCTAATAACTGATAGACTTTCGGAATACCTTTTATCCCCTGTAATTTCTTATATATCTCAAATTCCCGACGAATAAGCCATCGCCCAAAGAGTAATTTAAACAAAAATCTCTTTGAATGATAATCTTTTACCACAACTAATTGGTCATTTATCCTGGTTAACCAAATATTTGCCTCTGCTTTTTTACCCGTATGGACATTGCCGACAGGATGTAAATTTCCCCTTTTTACCAATTTCCAATCCATATTTTAAATTCTACCTTGAGTCAGGTAGTCCTTTACCGCAGAGACGCAAGAGTTCGCAGAGAAGACATAGAAATACTTATGACCTGCTTGCCGACTCTTCAGCAGGCAAGCCAGATTTATTAATCCATCTGTCCATAGATTTTCCCCTCTTGAGAAGGGTTAGGGGTGTGTTTTTCTCTGCGTCTCTGTGGTGAGGTAAACGGTTACAAGATTGTAAGCGTTCAGGTGGTGTAACAAAAGGAGATGTGGAGATTAAGGAGATAGGGAGATATTATAAAAAATTGAAAATTAATAGAAACTAATAGAAATTTATGGAAATTTGTTGTTTTCCACAATCAATTTCTACCTATTTCTATAAATTTCAATCTATATTCTATTATCTTATCTCCATATCACTCTTATCTCCTTATCCCCTTTCTTACACTTTTGATATATAGCCTGAACGGTTACTTACTTACAAATACATAACATACCCAACCAATCGTTCCATCTGGTAGCAAAACCTTATAATACCATTTCGAATCATCTATTAACATAAGTTTTGTTCCTTTATGGACGGTGGTTATCTTATCATAAGTAGCACCGGGACCTGACCAGATATCTACCTCATCCATCAGCACGATAACCTGCTTCTTTGGAATAACAGGTTCTGGAGGTGTTTTTCCTGGTAGTTTGACTTCAGGTAATAACTCAGGTGGTTTTACAGGCACAATCTCTTTTGGTTTTTCAGGAATAATCTCTTTGGGTTTAACTTCAGGTTTTATCTCAGGAACAATCTCTGGTATAGGAGCAGGTTTGCCCTCTTTTACCTCTGGTTTTTCTTCAGGAATAACTACTGGTGCTGGAACCGGTGGAGTTATCACTTCTTCTGGTATCTCCATCGGAATTAGCTTCATTACAAATGCAATACAGTGTGTATCTCCTAAATCTCCATAAGGCACATAGGCATAGTCTAAGAAATATGTATTACCCAATCCTAACCCAAATCCACCGGTGATGCCAACAGGTGCACTTTTATATAAATCTAATTTCTGGTCTTTGGTAAACCATCTATATCCCATTCGTAAGGCAAGGATATTACCAATTTTTGACTCGACGCCAAGACAAATTAATGGGTCATTATCAATTGCCTTATTAACATCCAGGGCTAATGTCAAACCTTTATTCTGGTATGATAGACCTGTTTTAAAATTTAGCGGTAAGGGGAATCCGTCATTGACAAATTTTATCTTTGTGCCTATATTTTGCACAACAAATCCCCAATTTAAGAATTTCGTAGGTTTATATATCAGTCCAATATCCCCAGCAACACCCATAGCTGAGACATCGGCAATCTTCTGTTGAATATATTTTAAATTGGCGCCAAGCGATAAGTTCTCTTTTAATGCTTGAGCAAAAGATACAGCAACTCCCGCATCTTCTGCCTTAAAAGTGCCAACAACTGTTTTATCCTTTTTAATTTCCTGTATCTTCCCTTCGTCCAGGTAAATTATCGAAACACCTAATGCCCCTTTATCCATCGGTTGCAAATATCCTAAATAACCACCATTAATCCCTTCAAACCAGTTTTTATGGATAGCAGTAAGTTGAAATTCTTTTACCCGGGCTAAGCCGGCTGGATTCCAGTAAGCGGCATTAATGTCATCGGCTATTGAACAAAATGCCTCACCCATTGCCGCTGGCCGCGCTCCAATACCCAATTTTAAGAAATTAGCCGCGGTTGCCCCTGGTTTCTTAGTCTCGCCATAAACCACTGTTGACTGAATAATGCAAATACATAAAATTAATAATTTAAACCTTTTCATCATCGTCTTACCTCTTTACTTAATCTCTATTGCCTTCACCTCACCACGGAGACACAGAGGCACTGAGAACAACCCCCTAACCCCCTTTATTAAGGGGGAATAAACAACGGAAAGGCACGAAAGATGCGAAAAATAAAGGATGTCTTTTTCGTGTTTTTCGTTGTTGTATCCCAAAATTCAAATGTGATAAACTTCTACTGCTACCCCAATTATCTGTTCTGTAAGCTGCTTTTTCTAAAATCATTCTCCGTGTTTCTGTGTCTCTGTGGTGATAACTCTTTCCTCCTTACCGTATCACAGCAATTTTACCTCTGATTATCTCATTTTCATCATGAATAATATAGATATAAACACCACTTGCCACTGGTTGATTATAATCATTCTTAAGGTCCCATTTAGTCATACCGGCTACTTTTTCTTTTATCCAGACTAATTCACCTGAGATAGTATAAATTCTAATAACGGCATTATTACTTAAGTTTTCAAAGATAACCTCGGTATCACCTTTATTTACCCGCACCGGGTTAGGATAAACCAATAGTTTCGTCAGGTCAGGTGCGGTTGTCTCACCAATTAAGACAAATATTGAAAAACTACCTGCCTCTGCCCGAACCCAGTTGTTAGTGCGGTCAGGTAATTGGTTATCTATTTTCTTCCACTCGCTATTTTGTAACCCGTATATCCACAATGTCTTTTCCTTAACATTAATTCCGTTAATATCAACATATTCTTCATCTGGAGTTGTATCTTCGTATGGAATAGTAATCGTTATGGTTCCTACCTGAGTTATAGTGCCACGTGCGGCGTTTTTAATATTAAATTCCCGAATATTCGTATATTTATAAGCAGATGAAAGTTTATTATTTGCGTTGGCAATATCAGGATTGGTCTGTGCCGTAGGTGTGCCAATAACCACATAATAATCAGTGGCTATTGTATCAGCAGGAATTCTTATCTCGGTAACTAAATTATCCGGGGTCATAAGTGTTTCCGTCCCAATAAGTTCTTTATGCAGTAATATCATCAGAGTAATAGTTCCCTGAATGTTATCTTTATAAGCAGTAATTATCACCGGTCCTGCTTTAGATATAATCAGGTTCATCGTTGCCACTCCATCTGTCATTGTCCCTTGATATGGAGTAATTATATTTTGTGGTGTTAATGTAAATGTAGTTGAGGTCGGAACTAAATTGTCTTTTTTATCACGGGTAGAAATGGTCATTGTTCCTGGTTCATTCTTAAACCACTGCAGGATGGAATCAAGATTAAAATGGTCTAATTCGCCTACGGTAACATAGACCGTAGCCGTAGTGCCGATTAAAGTATAGGTAGCATAAATCGTATGGGTTCCCATCTGTCCAGCGGTATAAATATTAGCGGTCATAGTTCCTGCCGGGTCATCTGTGGCAAATTGTGTTTGGGCGGTTACTGTCCAGGTATTGCTATGGAGATCTTGAGCAATAGTTGTATAACTAATTGTCCCTGCCGCACCTACAACCGAGGTCGCTGGATTGATAAAAAGCGAGGTAGCACTACCGTGTTCAACATAGACAGTCGCCGTCGCCCCTACGGCATCAATCGTATAGGTTCCACTAATCATCCATCTGCCAACTTTACCCGCGGTATAAGTGCCATGTTCAGTTATCGTTCCTATTGGGTCATCCGTAGCAAATTGTGTAAGTGATGTAACAGTCCAGGTATTTCCTTTTGTATCTCTGGCAATTGCCTGATATGAAATCTGCTCTCCAGATTTAAGCGTTAAGCTCGCGGGAATTATATTTAAGGCAGTAGCTGTGCCCACAATAACATTAACTGTGGTGGTGGTAGCAACTTTAGTAGAATTTTTAGTATATGTCCCGTATATTTGCCATATCCCTGATTTACCTGCCGTGTAAGTTCCATAGTCTGTTATCGTCCCTATCGGGTCATTTGTGGCAAATTGTGTTTGTGCGGTTACTGTCCAGGTATTGCCCTTTGTATCCTCAGCAATTGCCGTATAACTAACCATATCTCCTGCTTTGACTGTTGTTCCTTCAGGAATGATAGTCAAGGTAGTTGGTGTGCCCACACTAACCACAACATAAGTCGAAGTCCCCACACCACTGGTATGCGTCCCGGCAATCGTCCAGGTGCCAACATTACCAGCCGTATAAAGATTAGCGGTTATCGTTCCTGCCGGGTCATTTGTGGCAAATTGTGTTTGTGCGGTTACTGTCCAGGTATTGCCCTTTGTATCCTCAGCAATTGCCGTATAACTAACCATATCTCCTGCTTTGACTGTTCTTCCTTCAGGAATGATAGTCAAGGCAGTTGGTGTGCCCACACTAACCATAACATAAGTCGAAGTCCCCACGCCACTGGTATGCGTCCCGGCAATCGTCCAGGTGCCAACCTTACCAGCCGTATAAACATTAGCGGTTATCGTTCCTGCCGGGTCATTTGTGGCAAATTGTGTTTGTGCGGTTACTGTCCAGGTATTGCCTTTTGTATCCTCAGCAATAGCCGTATAACTAACCATATCCCCTGCTTTGACTGTTGTTCCTTCAGGAATGATAGTCAAGGCAGTTGGTGTGCCCACACTAACCACAACATAAGTCGAAGTCCCCACGCCACTGGTATGCGTCCCGGCAATCGTCCAGGTGCCAACCTTACCAGCCGTATAAACATTAGCAGTCATCGTTCCTGCTGGGTCATTTGTAGCAAATAGTGTTTGGGCGGTTACTGTCCAGGTATTGCCTTTTGTATCCTCAGCAATAGCCGTATAACTAACCATATCTCCTGCTTTAACTGTTGTTCCTTCAGGAATGATAGTCAAGGCAGTTGGTGTGCCCACACTAACCACAACATAAGTCGATGTCCCCACGCCACTGGTATGCGTCCCGGCAATCGTCCAGGTGCCAACCTTGCCCGCAGTATAAATTTCTTTCCCATCGGTCATCGTTCCTGCCGGGTCATTTGTAACAAATTGTGTTTGGGCGGTTACTGTCCAGGTATTGCCATAACTATCCACAGCCGTAACCTCATACTTTACCTCACTGTTAGAGGTAGTTGTGGCGCCGTGTGGTGAGATTAAGAGTGAAGTAACGCTACCAGGATTTACAGTAATCGTCGCTATTGCCGTGATACTCCCTGAGGTAACCGCAATCGTGCCAGTCATTGCCTTTGTCCCTGCTTGAAAAATGGTAAATGTCCCTTTTTCTGACATAAAGGTAAAACTACCCAATAAATTATTACTTACTGTCCAGGTATAACCTGCGTCTGGAAGTATTTCAAAATGTGAACTGGTATATCCTTTCGCCATAAATGAGGCTGTGCCAAACTGAGCAATGGTTGGAGTTGCCGGTTCGATGATGATGGATGCCAGCTCACCACCAATGATATTAAAAGGATTACTTGTGCCAACAGAAGAGCCATCTTTAGCAATTATCCGGGCATTGATTTGATTATTATAAATTGTTACAGTCCCACACCATGTTCCTGTTCCATCAGGAATAGTAACTTGCGAAGGGATAATAACATTACCCTGAACTTCTAAAGAAACGGTTATAGTAGAATGATTTAAATCATCATTATTCCCAAATTCATCCTTCGCAAAGATAGTAATTGTCCCCGGAATACCAACATTCATCGTCCCGATATAATCAAATTCAAAATGAGTGTATAGCTGAGGCCAAACTGTAAAAAGGCCACTTGTCCCTATCTTCCCATCTGATTCTACAATAATGGAAATATTAGCACCCGCAGTGGTAATAGAAGCGTTATCAGTAAAATAACCGTTAGTAAATGGAATCACTTCGGGCGTAATTGTTCCAGGAATATTAAGTCCTAAGCTCGCTGTGCCATTATATGGCGGGAAAGGACTCATACCATTTCCAAGCCGATTACCGTTTTTATCTCGAGCCTCTATCCCAATGCTAAATCCTTCCCCTGCACAAGCAATAGCAGGAGGATGGGTAGAAAACGCAAAATGGTCAAGGGTAGGTATGTTACCGATTAAAATATAAGTTGCTGGAAGATGAGGGATAGAGGCAGTAACTATATTTAACTCTGTATTAACCGTTCCTGGTATAAGAACCCATTGGCTAGTATCTTCCTTAAGACGATAAATCTTTAATGATTCTTCAAATACTACCTGGTTCCCAGTAGCGACATATCCCGAATAGGTAGGATGCTCTACATACGAGAGGCTAAGTGTTACTGTATCAGTTTCAAAGGTTTGATGTAGAAGTGTTGGTGTGCCACTAAAAACCTTTATCTCACGGATTGAAGATGGCACTTCTTCAAGTGATGGGTCAAGATTACTGTTAGCTGTATCAATCATCACACTTGAGGTCGCAGGATTAATATCTGGATAATAATCTATTCCTTGAAAAACGCCATTTTTAAAGGCAATTGTCGTTGTTCCCTGAGCAAATATCTTTGTCACCGTGCCACCCTGAGCATCATCTATCAACACAAAAAAATCATTGCTTGTGCCTCTAATGTCATTTGCTTGACTTAAGATATAAGTCATTCCTAAAAATTCAGTTCCTAAAGAGATACTTCCTGCACCGATACCTTGATTGAGGTTAATTGTAGTCAAAGTCCCATTTGTAGCATCGTATAAATTCGTCTCTGTCGCATAATCAGGGATAAGATTTTCGTATTTATCCCGTGCCGTCACTGTGGCATAGAATATTTCATCTCTGATTTGATTGGCAATAGGCTCAAAGGAAAAATGGGTAATTGTGCCGGGATTAATATTAATCGAGGTTTGCGTGGCAACATTGTCGTATTTCACGGTTAAAGTCCCTTTGCCGGCTAAAGTTCCTGCTTCAAATGTCGTTGTTGAACCGATAATAGAAGTAAGAGTCCCCAGAGTCGTAGCCCAGTCGAATATTAAACCAATAATTTTATGTCCAAATTCATCATATCCAGTAGCCGTAATGGTGCAGGTCGCATCTACCTGTAAATTAATCGTCTGTGTAGAAAGGGTGATGTAGGATAAAGTGCCAATCTTTGTTGTGATAGTAGCAGATGTTGAAGTGCCATAGACGGAGACTACTTGAATGAATGATTCTGTCCCAACTTCAGTTGATGCCGTCCAAATTGCCTCGATTTTACCTTCGGTATTAGTCGTGCCTACTGTCCTATCTAATGTCCCGGTGCCAATAACAGATAACTCTGCAGTTGTGCCCTGTATTTCCACGGGATTGCCATATTGGTCAGTTAATTGCACCGTGACGGAAGTAGTCGCTCCGACTGAAACAGAATTGGTGCCTAAAATAATATCAAATCTGGCAGTATCAGTAGCAGCCGTAATTGAGAAGGTATTTGAGGTACCTCTTATTGATTCATTGTCTAATTTTTTGGCTAGGACATTATATGTTCCAACTAGAGTAAAACTCCCTTTAAATGAATTCGTTGTACTAAATGTCCCATCCCAACTTAGATTACCACCTTTATATAAAGTCCCTAACACTATATCAACATCACTGGTGGCATTATCAAATCTATCTTTTGGATCTACATCAAAGATAAACTCTTCTCCTGCTACCGTATCTGATATGGTAGTGAATTCAAAGTGATGTAGAGCAGCAGGATTGATGGTAATGGTAGTTGAAGTGGCAATATTATTTGAGGTAGCAGTAACTGTCACAGCACCTGTTTTGGTAGCATATAGGTAAGCGGTAGTGCCAGGAAGTTGATATGTTATGGTGCCAATATTTGTTTCCCATGTGCAGCTAATCGTGGCTAACTCATTCCAGTATGCATCATAGCCAATTGCGGTCAAGGTCAATGTTGAGCCCGCAGTCATTGTCGCTGGTGAAGGAGAAATCGCCAGAGAACTCAAAGTGCCTGCAAGAATAGTTACCGTCCCAATTGCCGTTCTCGTGCCACTTTTAACCGCAATAGTCCCTGTTGTGGCTAATGTTCCTGCAGTAAATACCGTTGATGTCCCTTGTGCCGGGGTAAATGTCCCCACCATAGATTCCCAGTCATAAATTAGTCCATCAATCTTGTTTCCATAAGCATCTTCTCCATTACAACTGAAGGAGATAGTGCCTTCAATAGTAGTTGTGGCATAGGTAGGGATAAGATTTATGTGATGAAGTCCTGCAGGAATAACAGTGAATAGGTTACTTGTGCCCGCCGCACCACTTGAATGCATCGCAATAATAGAACCCATCATAAAAGCGGTGGTAATGGTCATAGTTCCTGTCCATTGTCCATTTGTAAAAATCCCAGTCTGTGTCGGGGTGATTGTTCCTGATGGCAAAGCAAGAACCCCTAATGAAACCGTGCCTATAAAATCTTCGGCAAGATTACCATAATCATCATTAGCCGTGATTGTGCCCCAAAAAGGTATTCCAGCAGTTTGCGTCCCAATATCACTAAATTCAAATTTGGCTACAGAACCATTTTTCGTGATGATTAGCGATGAAGTGCCAGCTATTCCATTAAATGAATTTGTTGTAATGAGGACTTTAATTTGACTACCTGCGGTAGTTCCTACCTGACAGGTAGTGCTAATCTGACCATTGACATCCGTGATAGTAGTTAAAGTGCCCAGAGTTCCAGTTGCATTAGGAGTTTTAGCCCAAATGCTTAAATTGCATTCAACACCCGCTGTCCCAACTCGAAATCCAGTATTGTCGGCTAAATATGCAGTAATGGTCGTTGTCCCTGCCGCAGAAACAGATATTGTCCCGGGAGGTAATAAAAAGATAAATTGTGTAGGTGTCCCGGTTTCAACTAAAAAAGAATTACTTGTTCCCTGCAAGACAATTTCTGGTGACTGAGTAAAAGTCCCTCTGGCGTAAATGGTATAACTACCCGGTGAATCAATACAAATACTTTTTGTCCCAAAACCCGAAATCACACTCATCGTCCCCAGACTACTTGTGCCATTAGAAATAGTTAAAGTAACTGTTCCTGCAATATGGCTATCTTGAGTTAGGTTATCAAATTCATCTGCACTATTCAAAGTAACATCAAAAGGGGTGCCAGGTCTCTGAGGTGATGGGATATGTTCAAAGATAAACTTAGTTGTTGAGGTCGGAAGGATAGTCACACTAATTGAAGTCTGTGTGCCATTTGCGGTTAGGGTTAATGTGCCGGTGGTGGCTCTGGTGCCGGTTAAGGTTGTTGAAGTGCCCAGGATTGGATTTATTATGCCGGCAGTGGTTTGCCAGAAATACTGGAAGGAATCAGCCGAATTACCATATTTATCCGTTCCTGAACCCAAAAAAAATAAACTACCACCTGCGGTGATAGTTCCTCTGGTAACAAACACGCCTTGTTTATCAAGTATCCAGACAGTTGTTGGTGTTCCAGCAAACAAGGTAATACTCAAATGTGCCGTCACCGAGATTGTGCCATCTCTTGCCTCGACCGTTAGAGTCCCGCGCATAGTTTTTGTCCCGGCGGAAAAAGTAACCGTAGAGGTATTTGTTGGAGTAATCGTGCCTAACAGCTCTGGTTCACACCAC
>JBFLYA010000137.1 GCA_040757115.1 bacterium
GAAGGGAATGTGCCTTATACTGGCTATCCGAAGGTTCATATATTAATTGGTGGAGTAGATATTCCAAGAAGTCCAATTATACTACCTTATCATGATGGAGGAAATATTAGTTCTGGTAGGGTATATTCTAATCCTCTAATACTTGGATATAATAACTCAAATTATTCCTACTATTTTGAAGCAATGGATATATATCGGAAGATGGCAACACCTACTTCTACTAATTATGGTCCTGTAGTTACTGGTGGAGCTAATTGGAGACCACAATTATTATGGGTAGGGACAGGTGGTTATGTATCTGATGGATTAGAGCCAGAAATGGGAACAACGGGAACTATCTTTACCTTCAAAGTTAGATATCGTGATTTGAATAATGACCTGCCAAAACCTGGTTATCCACTATTGCATGTTAAAAAGAATGGTAGTGAGGTGGCTACTTTAACAATGACCTGGTTTAATGGTGAAATTGGAACACAAAGTTGTGGAATTTATATGGCAACTAAGACTTTACAGACTGGAAGTTATAGATATTGGATTGATGCTTATGAGAATAATCCGGCTAATTTATATGTGAAATTACCTGCTACTGGAGACAAGAGTGGACCTGTTGTAACCAATGCTCCAATACTTACCTGGACAGGCGAATCTGGGTTTGAATCTGATGGCATCAATCCTGATTATGGCACAGTAAATTCGACTTCATTCACCTATAAGGTTCGATATTATGATGCGGATGGGAATCTGCCAAAATATGTTCACCTGTGGATATATAAAGATGGGAAAAGAATTTTTGGTAGTCCCTTTCCAATGGGGTTTGTTCCGACGAGTGGAAATTTAGCCGATGGAGATTATTATGCTAACATTAGTTTTACAGAGTCAGGAACTTACACTTATTTGATAGAGGCAAAAGAGAAACTGGGAATCAATCTTAATCCTTTAGAGATAGGGAGTGAGTCACTATCTGCAAAAACGGCTACTTTAGAAGCAATTGGAGACCCGAGTTTGGTCGGGGAATTTTCCCCTTCACAAGTTGATATATTTGGTGATTTAGGGGAAGATGAGTTAATTATGGTAAGCTGGGCAGATGGAGTTTCTGCGGTCGGACCTGCGACTTTAGAGATGGTTGGACCAATAGTAAAAACAGAGCAACAACAAAATACAGAGATTAAATTACCTCCACCCACACCTCAAATTCAAATAACCGATTTCCAATCTGTCTATTGTTATCCTAATCCGACAAAGAAAGGTGAAATAACCTTTGCTAATTTGCCTCAAAATAGACTGATAAAAATAAGAATATTCAACATTGTTGGTGAGTTGGTTTATGAAGAAGAAAGAGAATCTAATAGCGCAGGTAAGATAACCTGGACCTGTCGGAATTCTGCTAATGAAAGAGTTGCCTCTGGAATATACATTTATATCCTGACAGATAGGATTGGCAATATGAAGAGAGGGAAATTAGGTGTGATCAGATAATTAAAATTGCAAGCCTTAAAGTTTAACCCTCAAAAAGTAAAAGGAAATAAGAGGACTAAACATTTTACTAACGACCGTTTTTAAAAAAAAGCAATAATTATCCTTAAAGTTAGCTCTGGGAATGTTTATAAACCCGATCAAAAAATTTCTTGCTTACAGAAATAATATATTTTATATCCTCTGTATCTTTATCTTTAAGTAATCCAACTAATTTCTTAATTAATAAATCTGATTTAGAAAGTGATTTTATCTTTTGAGGTAGTTCATCCATATTAGTCTTGACAAAATAATCTACATTTACTTCTAAAACTTGAGCAAGCTTAACTAATGTTTTTAGGGAAGGATATTTTTCTCCTCGTTCTATTTGACTAATATATCCTGCTTCTAATTCTACCATCTCTCCAAGTTCTTCTTGTGTTAGACACATATCTTTCCTTATTTCTCTAATTTTTACCCCTATTTGTTTTCTAATATCCATAAATAAACCTTCCTTGTATTTAGTATTTAGAGTATATCTTTTAACTTCTAAAAAGTGAAGTAACTATATAATTATTTTTATTATTAACTATTTGTTAAAAAAATAAAAAAAACAACTTGACAAATTAGTATTTTTATGCTATATTATAAATAATCAAATTTAAATGAGAGATTGAAGGAGAATTCAATACTTACCAGCTAAAGAAGTGAGGAAGGTGAAAATCAACAAAAATCCCATCCGAATTCGTAGAATGTTGCGAAGCAAATAAATCCATTCGATCCGTTTACCAAAAAAGAGGAGGTATTAAAAATGTGTAAAAAGATTATTGTATTAGTTTTAGCTATAGGATTAATAGGAGTAGTTAATTTGAACAAGAATAGTTGGGCAAAAGAAACTAAAATAAAAAAAGTATATAAGGAAGAGGGTGTAAAGAAACTATCTATGGAGAAGAAGATTAAAGGGGAAAATGTGCATGGAGTGATAAAAGAAACTAAAGAAAGAGTTCAACCTCCTGGAGTTATATTAGAAATAAAGGGAGAAGAAAAGATACCAGGATTTAAAAAATCAATTATTGATAAATCCCAAGAGTCTATATCTTCAAAAGAAATCTTAGAGAGTGAGAGTATTCCAATATCTAATGAGCTTCCAATTCCAGGCTTTGAACACAAACAGCCTGTATCTTCAATGGGAACCTCAACACCTGGAGTTATATTAGAAATAAAGGGAGAAGAAAAGATACCAGGATTCAATGTTAAACCATAGAAAGGGCTGATATGTTAATCAAAAAAACATAAGAATTAAAAATTAATGGATTAATTATTTGAAGGAGAATTAAGTATAAATGGAAGTGGTAGTAAAAAGAATAAAGATGCTAATTATCATTATGGGGTGTCTTTTTCTTGTAAATAATGGTTTTGGGAAAGAAGCATTGGGAGCACCTAACTTAACCCACTACACCCCTTCTGGCTGGGATTATCCCATTGTGCCATCATCTGTTCCAAATACACATAAGGTTGATACCCTTTACGGTAATCAAACAACATACATAGACTG
Source organism: bacterium (assembly GCA_040757115.1). Classification (NCBI taxonomy): domain Bacteria; species bacterium. The sequence goes on from JBFLYA010000137.1 coordinate 3,008, forward strand.
GGCAATTCAAAATAATGGAGATGCTAATGCAACAGGTAGATTTTATACCTACTTTTACATTGATGGGACATATATACAGAGTTGGTACACAGATGGTTTATCTTCTGGATATTGGACTTATGTAGATGATTGGCAAAGGACATTAAGTGTAGGCTATCATACCCTAAAGATTGTCATCGATGCAACAAATGCCATCTCTGAATCAAATGAGAATGATAATAGCTATGAGAGACAGTTTTATTGGCAAGGGAAGCCAAATCTAACTTACTACACTCCTTCTGGCTGGGATTATCCTATTGTGCCATCATCTGTTCCAAATACACATAAGGTTGATACCCTTTACGGTAATCAAACAACATACATAGACTGGGCAATTCAAAATAATGGAGATGCTAATGCAACAGGTAGATTTTATACCTACTTTTACATTGATGGGACATATATACAGAGTTGGTACACAGATGGTTTATCTTCTGGATATTGGACTTATGTAGATGATTGGCAAAGGACATTAAGTGTAGGCTATCATACCCTAAAGATTGTCATCGATGCAACAAATGCCATCTCTGAATCAAATGAGAATGATAATAGCTATGAGAGGCAGTTTTATTGGCAAGGGAAGCCAAATCTAACTTACTACACCCCTTCTGGCTGGGATTATCCTATTGTGCCATCATCTGTTCCAAATACACATAAGGTTGATACCCTTTACGGTAATCAAACAACATACATAGACTGGGCAATTCAAAATAATGGAGATGCTAATGCATCAGGTAGATTTTATACCTACTTTTACATTGATGGGACATATATACAAAGTTGGTACACAGATGGTTTATCTTCTGGATACTGGAGTTATGTAGATGATTGGCAAAGGACATTAAGTGTAGGCTATCATACCCTAAAGATTGTCATTGATGCCACAAATGCCATTGTTGAGTCAAATGAGAATGATAATAGTTATGAGAGGCAGTTTTATTGGCAAGGGAAGCCAAATCTAACTTACTACACCCCTTCTGGCTGGGATTATCCCATTGTTCCCTCATCTGTTCCAAATACACATAGTGTTGATACCCTTTATGGTAATCAGATAACTTATATCGATTGGGCAATTCAAAACAATGGAAATGCAAATGCAGCAGGTAGATTTCATACCTACTTTTACATTGATGGGACATATATACAGAGTTGGTACACAGATGGTTTATCTTCTGGATATTGGACTTATGTAGATGATTGGCAAAGGACATTAAGTTCAGGCTCTCATACTTTAAAGATTGTCATTGATGCAACAAATGCCATTGCTGAGTCAAATGAGAATGATAATAGTTATGAGAGGCAGTTTTATTGGTCTGCCTTACCTGCCTTACCTGATTTAGTGGTTACAAGTTTAACCATAACCCCTTCAACCCCTGTCGGAGCTCAACCAGCAGAGATTAAATGGAGAGTAGATAATGATGGTAGTGCAGATATACCTGTCTCCATACGGTTTTATACCAAACTCTATATTGATGAGAGTCTAAAAAAGACCTGGTATACTGATGGTTTAAAAACTACTCAATATATCTCTGATACCTACACAGAGACCTTTTCAATCGGGAGTCATAAAGTAAGGTTAGAAACAGATGTAGATAATGTTGTTTCGGAGTCAAATGAAGATAATAATAAAAAAGAAGACTCATTCACCGTTATTCGTATCCAACCACCAACAAATTTAACGGCAACTGTTATAGCAAACAACACCGTTAAATTAAACTGGGATTGGTCCTATGATAATTCTGTATTATGGGGATTTTATATTTATAGAAGTCAAACTAATAATTTTGTGCCTTCAAATAGTAATTATATTGGTAATACCTCTAATGATGTCCGATATTATGAGGATAGGGGTGTTCCTAATGTAGGGACTTATTATTACAAGGTAACAGCGGTAGATTGGTATTCTTATCCTCCAGATGATGAAAGTGTTCCTTCAAATCAGGCTTCTGTAATTATTACACCGCCGCAAGATATTACTCCTCCTTCAGCACCAACTAACTTAACCGTAACCAATCCACCAGATGATGATGGCACACATCTAAATCTAACCTGGACAGCATCAACAGATGATGTCGCAGTAGCCTATTATCGTGTATATGAATCCACATCTCCCAATATATCGGAAGAAATTTATGATGCATATTATGAACCAACAGGGAATAGCCTTCAAGCCTATGATTTAATAAAAGGGATAAAGTATTATTACAAGGTATTAGCTATAGATACTTCTGGCAATGAAAGTAGCCTATCCAATCGTGCAGAAGGCATACCAAAGGATATAAGGCAACCTGACCCACCTACCAATCTATCTGCAGTTGGTAATGATGGTTATGTGTCTCTCTCCTGGGATTATTCCTGGGATGCCGGGAAATGGAACATCTACCGCCAGCCGGGTATAAATACATCTGATTATGAGAAGATAGATTATACCTACTCTAATTCCTTTACTGACTACAGCGTAACCAATGACACAACCTATTATTACAAAATTAGGGCAGAAAGCTATGAAGGGGTAGAAAGCAATGATTCAAATGTTGTTCAGGCTACCCCAACAATGGCAGACCTACCTCCTTCTGCTCCAGCAGGCCTTGCCGCTTATGGGGATAATGAAAGTATTACCTTGGTTTGGAGAAAGGACCATTTTGAACAAGATTTTGCCGGTTTTAATATCTATAGGGATGGAACAAAGCAAAATTCCTATCCTATAAAGGAGATGATATATGAAGATAGAGGGCTGACAAATGGTAGAACATATAATTATCAGGTCAAAACAGTAGATAAAGGGGATAATGAAAGCATTCCTATTTCAATTGATGCCATTCCTAACCCTGTAAAAGTAAACATTATATCAATAAATGGATATTCACCAGGAACTTATTATACTGACACCAATAATCCCGAACCTATATACATCGAATACAAACAAGAAGGACAGATAAGTTATATAGAATTTCAGGTAGTAGATGTTACTGGTGGAAAAGAAGGAAGTATAGTTTATTCTGAGAAAATCTATCAACCGCCCCCTACATTTGTAAAGGGGAATCCGATAATTATATGGGACGGTAAGGATAAGTATAAAGGATATGTACCTCCAGGTGTATATGAATTCAGGTTGGTTGCCTATCAAATATTAGAACCTATAAAGGGGGTATTAACTCCACCCATAAAAGAGGTAGGAGAATCACAAACAAGAATACTTCAAAGGACACAAGCGGTATTCAAAGTCCTTAAGGATACTGTCGAAATTAATCCCGGGGATTCAAAGATAAAAAAGATAGCTTATACTACCTTGGACTATGCTCCTTGTGGTGATGCGAGGGATATAGCCGCTCAAATATTCAGTGGTTTAGCAGGAGAGGATATAAATACATTTGTCTTAGTGGTAGCGGGTGTAGGGTTTATACTTGATGTAGGACTACCTGGTTTTCCTGGTGATGATATAGTCATAAATGTACTTAAGAAGATAGGTAAAATAATTCCTTTTCAGGCAGCAGGAAAGCTTGGAGAGGTAGGAATGGATTTGTTGATGAAAAACAAAGAGGCTTGTGGTCATCTATTTGGTTTCTTAAGTAAGAATGAAGACCTGGCGATAAAACTTCTCAAGACCTCAGATGACGCTCAACAACTCGGCGAATTCTTTGTTAAATATGGGGATGAGGGAGGAACATTGCTTAAGAAGTTTGGCGATGATATGGCCGATGAGGCGTTTGAGGTGTATAAGAGGGGTGGGGAGTTAAAAAATACAAGAGGTATAGCAAAAGGAATTAAAGGAGTAGGTTGGCTTGAAGAAGGAAATGAATCTTTCGGCTGGAAACATATATTTGGTAGGCATATAGATGGTACTTTAGAAGTAAATATTTCTGCTTCTTTCTTCCCAACAGGAAGAAGAATAGAAAGGGCGATCCCTAAAACATTACCAAATGTAATGAAAGATAGTGAAGTAGAAGAGTTAATATATGAAAGCATTAGAAGAGTTGACCCTATAATAAGTGGGGATAAGTTAAAATATATTTACCAACCTTCTAAATACGGTATCGATGAAATGTGGACTATTACTACTCAAGAAGGTAAAATAATTACTACCTACCCAATAAAAGGTCCAAATGTGTGGAAGTGGAATGTTGATAAACAAATATGGGAATTACAATAAGATGGAGAGTAAAAATATAGAAGTTTGTTTTAGAATAGAGGAAATTATCTTAAATTTGATAGGCGATGGTTGTTATTCCAATAATGTTCCTATTTCTTTTTGTGTAGGGAATAAATTAGCAGTTCAATTGTGTTTACGTTCTTTTGATTTAAAGGTAAAAAATTATTTAATCAAAAATATAAAATACATTAGTAATAAAAATTACTATGAAATTAACGGAGAAATACTGTCTTTATTAGAAGCCTATTCTTGGCGAGATTTGTTAATAGATTGTGGGGTCCCTATTAGAGTTTCGGTAAATAAAGAAGAAGAAAAACTACTTTATGTTAAAAAAGGAGAATATTTATCAGGAACTGGATATTTATATGGTGATTTTGAATCAATATGGGAAAATAATCATTTAATCCAAAAAATTGAAGGGAGGATTGTAAAAATAGAAGAATGTTTAAAATCAGAGAGAGAAATTTGTCTACAGTCACGAGAGATTAATGAATTCAAAGCAGATATTCTTACTCAAAATTCAATTTACATTACATTGGGGATAACCAGATGAGAAGAGAAAGATTTATGAGGAAGGTTTTATTATGGAAATGCTGACTTTTTTAAGTTTCTGGAGATTAATAGTCTTTCAGCCAAAGAAATTTTTTAGGGAATATTTCCGGGAGGAATCTTCACCATATCTTTGGTTTACACTTATAATCTATGGATTGGCTGTTGAAATTAATAGAATTGACCGGCAATTTGTAAAAGGGGATTTGCAAAATAAATTAGATCAAGGTGAGTTTTTGAATAATTGGTTTAGTTATTGGACATTTGCCATAATTATAGGATTGATAATAGGTTATTGTTTTTATAGATTAGGCGGTTGGTTCTTTAATCTACGGGTAAAATGGTCGAAAGGAGTGCCGAATGTCAAAACAGCAAGATTCATTAATCTTTACTCATGTTTCCTTCCCTGTTTTATTACGGTTTTTGTATCAATTATAGAGACTTTGAGCAAGCCAAAGCCTTATATTCCTGATGAGCCATTGTTGCCTACGAGAGACCTATTATTAGCTATAATTAGCATACTTGCAAGCTATTATTCTATTTATGTTAGTTATCAAGGAGTAACGATTGTAATGAAACCAGAAAAATGGAGATGCCGAATATGGTTTCTAATTTTGCCAATACTGTTTTTTTCTTTGATAGCATTGGGAACGATGAGTATGTTTTGGGTAATTTTCAGTTTGAAAGGGTAATTATTGAGCGATGAGAGGTTTTAATTCTTCTCTTTGGTATGAGTGGAATTCGTTGAGTAAATTTGGGAATTTTAATGTTGTTTGGATTATTTTGGATTGGAGGAATAAAATAATGCAATACAAGTATTTAGCCTTGGCAATATTAATTACATTATTTCAAAGCAATGCCTATTCTTTAGACCTTACCAACCCCTATGGAATTGCAACAAATGGTAATTATCTCTATATTGCTGATACGGGTAATTGTCGTATCCTAAGGTGCAATTTGGATGGCTCAAACCCCTTAACCTTTGGTAATTTAGGCAAAGGTGCAGGTGAATTTATGCATCCACAAGGTATTGGAGTTACCCCAGCAGGAGATATCTATGTAGTTGATACAGGTAATCATCGCATCCAGAAACTAAAGGATAATGGCACAAGTATTACTTTTGTAAAGACAATTGGTTCTGAAGGGCAATCTCCAGACCAGTTCTTGCTACCCAGAGACATTGCTATTGATTTTAAGAAAAAGTATTTTCTTGTTTGCGATTCAGCCAATCAGAGAATATCAAAATTCGACCTTGATGGCAATCCAATAAACTCTTTTTCTAACGGTAATTCCTTTGGTGAATGGGGAACTCAATCTGGGATGCTATGGCATTCCTATGGAATTGACCTGGACAATGACGGCAATATCTATGTTGCGGATACTTACAATCATCGCATCCAAAAATTTAGCCCCGACGGAAAGGCTACTTTAAACTTTGGGGGTATGGGACAAGGTGAAGGACAATTTATTATGCCTGCAGATGTGGTTGTGGATAAAGAGGGCTATATTTTGGTCATAGATACAGAGAACCATAGAGTCCAGAAATTTTCCCCAAAGGGAATATACATTGAGTTATACGGTAAGTATGGCATAGAGAAAGGCAATCTATTCCTTCCACAAAAGGGAGTAATAAGTATAGAAAACAAACTCTATGTTATTGATTCAACATTATCTCGATTTGAAGTGTTTAATATATCTACTTATATCACCGATGTCTCAGCCTCTCCTATGTTATTTTCGCCCAATAGCGATGGTAAGTTTGATACTACGACGATTAGCTACACTATCCCGGAAACAGCCCATGTTACTATAAATATCTATGATAAAGATGGGAATTTGGTAAGAAATTTAGTTAACGAAGATAGACCTGCAGGAACTCAGACTAAGGTATGGGATGGCAAAGATGATTCAGATAAAGTAGTCGCAGATGGTGAATATACCTATGTCATTAATGCAGTCAATGCCTTGAATTATCACGCCCCACAGAAAAAAGGTAATGTCTGGATAGACAACAGTCCACCTGAAATCACAAATCAAAAGGCAACACCTGATATAGTTATAGTGGGTAATACAGTAACTTTAACGGCTCAAATCACTGATGTTAATGGAATTGCCTCCGCTACTATTAACCTTATGCCTATTTTAAATAATTCCAACCAACCAATGTTTGATGATGGGACATACGGGGATGAAATAGCCAATGATGGAGTTTATAGTTATAAAACTACAATACCAAATTCTGTCTTATGTGGAGTAAAGAGTTTAATTATCAGGGCTGAAG
>JBFLYA010000138.1 GCA_040757115.1 bacterium
TTTTTATCCACCTGATACCCCAGATAAGCTGTGGTAAATTAAACAGGCAGGATAAATAATAAATAATATATTTAGGATTTAGAGGTTGATAAGTTAGGGCTATTTTAAATTTCTTTTTTGCATTTTGTAACTCACCTATTTCAAAATACCTGCGTCCCCATGTAAAATAAAGTTTTCCATATCTTAATTTTGATTTACCTGCAATCTCAGGAAAATTCTGGATAGTCTTCTCAATAATTGCTTTTTCATCAAAAAATAACCGGTCAATTTTCTTTATCTTTTGAGTGGGATGAATCCGATATTTGACTAATGGTTGCTCAAGATAGCCACATTTGTAATGATGTGCCAGTCGAAGCCAAAAATCATAATCTTCTGTCCGTGATAGTGCCTCATCAAACATTCCAATCATCTTAAAGCAATCTTTCTTCACCATAACCGATGAAGTAAGTACCCAATTCTCCATAAATAGTGTTTTAAAAATATTTCCAGATAAAGTATCTGATACCCTTCGAACTCCGATTATATTTCCTGATTCGTCAATAAGCATTAAATTAGTATGAATCCAATCTATCTCCTGGCATTGTCGAAACAGGTTTATTTGTAATTCCAATTTTTGTGGCAGCCAGATATCATCCGCATCCAAAAAGGCAATATATTCCCCTTTAGCTGATTTTATTCCCACATTCCTCGCTGAAGCAGAACCGCCATTATCTTTATAAATATAGTAAATTTTATCCATAAATGGCTCAATTATCCGTTTGGTATTATCTGTTGAGCCATCATCTACTACAATTATTTCAATATCCTGATATGTTTGTTCTACAACGCTATTAATAGCTTGCGGTAGAAAATTCTCTGCGTTATAGGTTGGAATAATAATACTTATCGTTGCCATAGTTTTATTCGCTCTACTAATTTGCTAAACTGACCATCTTATAAATCTTTAAAGTTTCATTAGCTGTCTTTTCCCATGAAAAAAATTTGGCTCTTTGAATGCCTTTTTCTCTTAATTCATTCGCAAGAGTGGTATTAGTTAAAACCTGTCCCATTGCTTGACTTATTTCTTCTACATTATAAGGATTAACTAAAATCCCTGCATCTTCTACTACCTCAGCAGTGGCTGTTGTAGCAGAAGCTATAATCGGTGTGCCGCAAGCCATTGCTTCTACAACAGGTAACCCAAATCCTTCTACTAATGTAGGAAAGACAAATACCTCTGCTGAGGAATATAGCCCGGGCATATCTTCCATAGGAATTTCGTTAATAAAAATTACATCTTCTTTTAGATTTAATTCCTGGACTTTTTTTAATATTTCATCAGTTTCTAACCTCCACTTGCAACCTGCAATGACTAAATTATATGCTTCAGATACATTATTTTTTAACTCATAAAAAGCCTCGACCAATCTACCTACATTTTTTCGAGGAGTTAAATTCCCTACATAAAGTAAGTATTTTCTATTTAGATTATACTTTTTCCGTATATTATTTAAGATATTCTTATCATTAATAGGATAATATTCTTCACCAACACCAAGATAAGTTACTCCTATTTTTTCTTGAGGGATTTTTAACACCTCCCTAATATAATTTTTAATATGATGAGAGATAGTAATAATGAAATCTGTTCTTTTTAAAGTAATTGCCCTTTCCAGTTCATATTTTTTAGCCAAAAAATTTAAACATTCTCTCATGCCTACTCCTGAATCGTAAATGGTAACTATTGATTTACCAAATAGTTGAGGTGGAGATGGAGAGAAAGTTTGATGAAAAATATCTACCTTCCCTACGAGCAGTTCTATTGGCAGATGAAATCTTCCCCAGACCCAATTTTCTAAGAATTGAGTTTGACATCTAAAAACCCTATTTTTAAAATTTGAGGTCTCTAAATCCCTGATAAGTTTATAATTTTTCGGTCTAACAAAGCTATGAAATAAAATATACTCATTCTCTTTATCTATTTTAGCTAAATGTTTAACTAAATTGTAAGAATAGACGGCTAAACCACCTATCATCTGTTGAAAGACAATTTTTCTAACATCAATTCCTATTCGCATTTTCAGGCTAACTCCTTATACACTGCCAATGTTTCGCTGGCTGTTTTTTCCCATGAAAATAATTTAGCCCTTTGTAGCCCTTTCTTTCCTAATTCTATCCTGAGGTTAGTATCACTTAATAGTTGATACATAGCCCCAGCTATATCCTCTACCTTAAAAGGGTCAATTAAAATTCCTGCATCCCTGGCTAATTCAGGTAAAGAAGCAATATTCGAGGTAATAACTGGTGTCCCACAAGCCATTGCTTCAATTACTGGTAGTCCAAACCCTTCATATAAAGAAGGGAAAACAAAGATTTCAGCACCACTGTACAAAGCCGGTAAATCTTCATCCGAAATATAACCTGTAAAAATAACATCTTTTTGTAGATTCAATTCATTCACCTTTTGAAATACTTTGTCAAAAGCCCAACCTCCACCTGTTATTACCAAATTATAACCGTCTATGGAATTCTTCAATTGAGAAAATGCCTCAAATAATCTGATAAGATTTTTTTTAGGTTCAACATTGCCCACAAATAAAATATATCTGTTTTTAATGCCGTATTTATGTTTAATCTTATCAATTATTACCTTATCTTCGATAGGATAGAAGCACTCATTCACGCCAGAATATATAACTTTAATTTTCTCTGCTGACATCTTCTTCCAGTTTTCCAATATCCGATTTTTTGTAAAGAGTGAGTCTGAAATAATCAAATTTGCCCTTTTGATTCCCTTATGAACTTCTTTTTCCAGTGACTTTACCCACTCTAATTTTAGAAATTCAGGGTGGTCTATAAACATCAAATCATGGATTGTTAATACTGTTTTAGCCCAAATTGAGGGAAGAAGCAGATGTCTGGGACCATGAAATACATCCAGCCTGCCCAGACAAAATTCTATGGGTAAAGAAACTTTAAATAGCCTGGTCATAATTTTTGATGGTATAGGGCAAACAGCATTATGAAAATTATTGGAGGTGAATTGAGGAAGAAATCTTTGATATTGCGGTCTTATAAAATTGAAGAATAAAAAGTATTGATTTTCCTTATCTATTTTTTCCAGATGAGATATTAAATTAGCCAGATACTGTTCTAATCCTGCTCGTTCTTCTCTAATGAGACTCCGTGCATCTATTCCAATTTTCATAATTCTATTTTATCATTCGTAGGAGATAATGTCAAGGGAATTTTAAGCGGCGGCATAATGGGTTAGTCATTTGGGGGTAATGTGTAATAAAACATTAGACAACCCCCTAACCCCCTTTGTTAAGGGGGAATTTTGGGGGGTGTCTGAAAATAACGCTAATAGTGAAATCTATCCAGATTTGTGTAAAAAAGGGGATAAGGAGATAAAAGGAGATATGGAGATTATTCATTGTAATTTGCAAAATTTTAGAATGAATTTATCTCCTTATCTCCATAATCCCCATATCTCCTTTTCTTACACTATTTCAACCTTTATGCTAGATTAAGACACCACCGAATTTTGCCTACAAACCTGCAGTTCTGCTCATCCTCCAAATCTCTAATCTCTAGTTCTCCATTTCACTAACCCATTACGCGGCGGCACGAATGAGTGTTTCTTCTTTTTTTCCATTAGTCATTTGAAGTCCCAATCGTTGTTCTGTGGCTCGGATGATCGTTCCAATCATCTCACTGTAAGATATTCCTTCAATCTTTGCCATTTTTGCCAGGTGTCCATCCCAGCACCAACCTGGGTTAGGATTTACCTCAAGCAATTTAGGATTACCATCTGAATCAACCCTCCAATCAAATCGGCAATAATCCCTGCACTCCAGGCGCTCATATAACTTTAAACAACATTCCACAATGGATTTTTTTGTCTCCTCTGGCAACTGGGCAGGAATGGATTTGATAACCCAATATGGCGAGTCTGGAAGCCATTTTGCTTCATAGCCGCATATTTTAGGCAGTCCTTGTGGAAGTGCTGAGTAATCCTCCTCGATAATGGGTAAGATTGTATAAAATTCTGGTGGATTTCCTATTATCCCTACACTCAAGTCTTTTCCTGTCAGGAATTCTTCAACAAGAATAGGTTTGTCATACCCAAATTTCTCACGGATTTCTGAAATAGCGTTTACCAGTTCCTCAATATTATTTGCCACACTCCGCTGTGTTATACCAAAACTGGAGTCCCCAAAGTTGGGTTTTGTAATTACCGGGAATTCAAAAGGAATCTCAAAAGTGGTATCTTCTGGTTTGATAAAGAAAGCCTCTGGAACTGGAATCTCCATCTCTTTTGCAATTCCACGCACAAGTGATTTATCATAGCAGTAAGCAAGACATTGTGGGCCGGCGCCTGTATATGGAATATCAAGCATTTCCATCAAAGAAGGGATATGAAGTTCTTTTCTCGGGTCGTTAGCATATCCTTCATCACACAAATTAAAAACAAAATCTATTTGAGGTTTTAGTTTTACCAACTCCTGATACAAGGTATCGTGGTTATTAAGTGGTATAAACCGATAACCATGAAGTTCTCTTAAGGCATCTTTTAATTGGTCAATTGTATAGAAATCATCGTCATCAAAGATGCACATTGGTTTTAATGGGTCGGGTTTTGACGGGTCACCTAAAATTACGGCTATATTTCTTAGTGATTCTTTTGGTTTTTTCTTAATGGGTGTCCATTCTTTTCTAACTATAGAGCTGACGAGGATGCGTCGTTCCATCATACCGAGGTCTTGATTTCGATGGGAATCCGTTATTATTTCTCCATGAAAGGCAATATTCGTAAATCCTGCGGATTTGAGAAGTTCTTCCATACTTTCTCGGGTGTAAAGTCTTTCTGCATAAAATTGGTCTGTAATCACACCCTTTTCGACATGAGTTACTACCTCTCGTGAGATTAGACGCTGTTTATCTTTTGAAAGCGAACGCTCTCGACAAACAAAATGCTTTTTGTCTATCCATTCCCATGACCTTGGTTGAAATTGTTTTTTTAAATATTTTCCATCTGCCACATCGATAAGGATTCGTCCCCAGGGTTTCAGGACTCTAAAGATTTCCTTGAGCACCTGCAAATCATCCTGAATTGTTTCAAAATAGCCGAAGCTGTTACCCAGAATTACCACCACATCGAATGTATCGGGTGAAAATGGGATTTTTCTGGCATCGCCTTCTTTAAATCTGATATTCAAGCCTTCTTTTTTTGCTTGTGTTTTTGCCTTTTGAATGAGGTAATAGGAGCGGTCTAAGGCATCAATATCGGTTATACCACGGCTGGCTAATTCAAAGGTGTGTCGTCCCTGTCCGCAACATAAATCTAAAATTCTATCTTCTGGCGACAGTCTCAGGATTTTTGAAAATAAATCAACCTCCTTCGCGGTCAAGTTTTCATCCTCAACTACATCCGCATCTGTTTTTAAATAAATTGAGTTGAATATCCGTCGCCACCAATCCGGCTGAACATACTCCTCCAAATTGTGCAAAGGACCAAATGTCCTTTTACATCCTAATGTTACCTTTTCTTTACGAAATGGTTTGACATTAGATACTTTTATTTTCATTTTATTCCCCCCCCCAAAAAAAAGTTTAGGATAATAATATCATTTTTTGGATAATTTTGCAACAAAAATTTTAATAAAAAAATAAAATTTTTGGTTATCCACTTGACAAAAAAAAGATATTATGATATAATTTTAATTAATGGAAAGTATGACCAACCCAAAAATCTTTCCCAATTAAAATCAATTTTTCCATAAAGTGCTTCTCTAATTCTTTTTAAATATCCTGAGGAATAAAAAGATTACCCTGTTATTTAAGGATGGACACTAAATTTTGGGAGAAATAATATATGCCCACCAGGGAACAAGGCATAAAAAAAGACCGTGGAACAAAAATTGACATCTTGAGTTTTTTTTATAAATATCCAATAAAAAACTTACCTGTGGTAGATAAAAATAAATGTATTATTGGAATTCTGGTAAAAGAGAGTTTAATTGCATCATCTACGGTCACTTCAAATTTGACCACACCACTGACAAAAGTCATTTCAGACCATCTTGTCCCGGTGATATTAGAAAAAGATTATCAAATCTTACAAGGGTTACTTCAAAACTTTAAAAAAGTTACGACTATCCCGGTTATTGATGTTAAAGGTAGGGTGGTTGATTGGTGGAATAGATTTGATTTAATCTGTGCCTGGGAAGGATACCCGGACTTAGCTACCCAGCACTTTGAAACAATTTTCGCTAATTTCCCTTATCCTGTGGTGATTGTTGATAATAAATTAAAAATAACTTATATGAATTTAGCCGGTATCAATCTGACAATCACCGGTCGGGGAAGAAAAGTAATCGGAAAATCTTTGAATGAAATCTTTCCTGTGGTGAAGGATATTAGTGATTCTTCTATTATCGATGAACGGATACTCATAGAAGGAGAAGAATTTAGATATGATAGTGTGCCTATTAAGAAAGAAGAAACAATAGTAGGTGCCATATATTTTTTAAGGAGGAAAATATAGTGGAAGGACAACTTAACTTATCAGATTTACAAGCAATGAGCATTTCAAAACTAAGCGACTTAACCCATCAATTAAAGATAGAAGGGGTTAGTGGGATGAAAAAGCAGGAGCTTATTTTTGCCATTTTACAGGCTCAAGCGGCAGAAAAAGGGCTTTTGTTTGGAGAAGGAGTATTAGAGATATTACCTGATGGATATGGTTTTTTGAGGTCACCAAAATATAATTATCTTCCTTCACCAGATGATATTTATATTTCACCTTCTCAGATAAGAAAATTTAGTTTAAAAACCGGGGATACGGTTTCTGGACAAATAAGGCCACCAAAAGAAAATGAGAAATTCTTTGCCCTTTTAAAGGTAGAGGCAGTCAATTTCGATGACCCTGACAGGGCGGCTGATAGGATATTGTTTGATAATCTTACCCCATTATACCCGGATAAAAGAATTCATTTAGAGCGAGAATCAAAAGAGGTCTCAATGCGCATTATGGATTTACTTACCCCTATTGGCAAAGGACAACGAGGATTAATTGTCGCACCGCCACGCACCGGGAAAACAGTATTATTACAAAAACTGGCTAATTCAATTACGACTAACCATCCGGAAATTAAATTAATCGTTTTGCTTATCGACGAACGACCTGAGGAAGTTACAGATATGGAAAGGTCAGTTAAGGGTGAGGTGATAAGTTCGACATTTGACGAGCCAGCGAGTAGGCATGTTCAAGTCGCGGAAATGGTGATTGAAAAGGCAAAAAGATTAGTCGAACATAAATATGATGTTGTCATCTTGCTGGATAGTATCACGCGATTAGCCAGGGCTCATAATCAGGTAGTTCCTGCCTCTGGAAAGGTGCTTTCTGGTGGTGTTGATTCAAATGCCCTACATCGGCCAAAACGATTCTTTGGTGCGGCACGAAATATCGAAGAAGGCGGAAGTTTAACCATTCTTGCTACGGCTTTAATTGATACAGGAAGTAGAATGGATGAGGTTATTTTTGAGGAATTTAAGGGAACGGGGAATATGGAGGTCCTTTTAGACCGCAGTTTAGTTGACCGTAGATTATTCCCTTCTATCAATATTTCCAAATCAGGAACCCGCCGAGAAGAGTTACTTTTAGAAGAAGACGACTTGAATAAGGTCTGGCTACTGCGTAAAGCCATTACCCCATTGAATCCAGTAGAAAGTATGGAATTAATCGTTGAAAAAATGCACTCCACACAAAATAATAAGGAGTTCTTAATGGCTATAAACAGGGGATAACAATGAAGAGTAAACGTAATGGGTCAGTTATTTGGGGGAAACGAACATTAACCTGTGGAGGACAAAGCAATGAAAACAGTAGGCAAGTAGGTAGTAGGTAAGTAGGAAAGGGATAAAGGATGTGCACGGTATTCCTCTTCTGGGGGCAATGTCTCCCCCTTTCCTACTCTCCTACTTCCTACTTTCAGGAGAATCCCCCATTTCACTGA
Organism: bacterium; assembly: GCA_040757115.1. NCBI lineage: Bacteria > bacterium. The sequence goes on from JBFLYA010000138.1 coordinate 8,001, forward strand.
CCCATTACGAGTAAACAGTGAACAATAGGCTACTGTTCACCATCTTCTTACAATAGGGTGTGAATAAATGTTTAAATTTCCTCTTCTACCAATTAGATTCTTAGATATAATTGAGATGTTATTAATCGCCTGTGCCTTTTATTGGCTATTTATCTTGATAAAGGGAACAAGGGCGGTGCAAGGAGTAAAAGTCCTTGTCTTCCTTATTGTTGCTTCCTTTGCCGCCAATCTATTCCAATTATATACCATCGATTGGATACTGACAAGCCTATGGACTATCCTACCGTTATCGTTTGTTATCTTATTTCAGCCAGAATTAAGACAGGTAATTGGCGAAATTGATAAAAACTATATTTTAAGAAAATTTTTTAAGAATGAAAGCCGATTGATTCCAGAAATTGTAAAAGCAATAATGTCATTATCAAAGGAACAATTAGGAGCATTAATTGTTTTAAAACAAAATATAAGCCTGAAAAATTATATCGAAACAGGGGTAAAAATAGATGCAGAAGTAAGTTATGAACTACTTAAGACAATATTTACCCCTCATAGTCCACTTCATGATGGTGCAGTTATTATTCAAGGTGATAAAATAATTGCGGCAAGCTGTGTTTTGCCATTAACTCAAAATCCGGATGTTGTTACTCCACTTGGCACAAGACATCGCGCCGCACTTGGGCTTTCCGAAGAAACAGATGCCTTAATCCTGGTCGTGTCTGAAGAAACAGGTAATATATCCATTGCCTTAGATGGCAAGATGCGTGGTAACCTGGATGAAGAAAGCCTTACTCAAATGCTTACCTGGTACAAAGCAAAAGAAGGACAAAAAGAAGGGTAGATACATTTAAGTAAATAGTTACTGCAGGAGAAACGGACATGCCCCTGTAGGGCACAAATGACGATGAAAATTAATGGGACAGAGATTGGAGTCATTAGTCAATGGTCATTAGTCAATGACCATTGACCAATGACCATTGACCAAAAGGAGATAGGCGTAAGGAGTGATGTTTTCTTTACTTTCTACTTTCTACTTTCTACTCTCTACTTTCTACTTCCTATTTTCAGGAGAATCTAAATGACACATTTACACATTTACCGTTGGATTATCAATAACCTCTGGCTAAAATTATCTTGTTTTTTATTAGCTGTGCTATTATGGTTTTCTACAAGTGGTGGAGTATCTATAATTAGAGATTTTAGTATTGCCATTACACTGGAAAATATCCCAAAAAATTTAATAGTATCCTCACTAACGACAAAAAATGTATTTATTACTGTGCAAGGGAATAGAAGTGTTATTTTGAAATGTCAGGCATCTGCTTTTTATCTCCCAATTGATTTATCAAAGAGTAATAAACCAGGAACATATTCATATAACCTGATTCCGGATGAAGTTTATACCCCTACTGGAATTAAGGTTATTTCCATAGAACCACGAAAGGTAATACTTGCCTTAAGGGAAAAGAAGAAGTAGTGCTCTGCTGTGATAGAGCAGTAGGTAGTGGTAGGGTTCTGCAAAATAGGATTTGGGGCAGACAACAAATAAATATCAAATATAAATATCAAAATGCAAAATTACAAATCAAATTTCAAAAAGGACTTCAAAAAAAAGACTGTATAACTTTACTCTGCGACTTATAGAATTCATCGATAAGTTGCCAAAGGATAGTGTTTCTCAAAGAGTTGGAGGAATTTGGTAATATCTTTGCTTCAAGTATTTTAACGCTGAAAGGAAAGAGAT
>JBFLYA010000139.1 GCA_040757115.1 bacterium
GCCAGCAGTGTTTGTCACGAAGAATTGAAAACATTACTGAGATGAAAAGAGAAGTAGCGGCTTGGGAATCAGAAAGAAATGATGCAGGGGCTAAAGTGGATTGGCAATTTACGACCCCAGATGCAAGAATTAAACTGAAACGACTTTATCCATCAATTAAGTAGCGACAGAGCACTAGCATAAAGGTTAAAATAGTGTATAGGGTTCTGCAAAATAGGATTTGAGGGAGACAACAAATAAATATTAAATATCAAAATGCAAAATTACAAATCAAATTTCAAAGAGGAAGTAGCAGGGTTTCTCAAAGAGTTGGAGGAATATAGTTGATAGTAGATAGTTGATAGTTGAAGGACTATAAACCATAAACTATAAACCATAAACTATCAACTATAAACTATAAACGAGTTTTGCATTTTGCTCTTTGGAGGAAATCCCTTTTGGACACCAAATCTGCATAGATTTCACTATTAGAGTTATTTTTCAGACACCACCGAAATCCGAACCCCGAACCCCTATTTTCAAGAGAAAGGATAGTATCACCGTGTATCATAAAGAAATACTTCCAAACGGCATCAGGATAGTTATTGAAGAAATACCTGATGTCCGTTCTGTATGTATCGGTGTGTGGGTCAGTGTTGGCTCACGGGATGAGAAAGCCGAAGAGAATGGTATTTCCCATTTTCTTGAGCATATGATTTTCAAAGGCACAAAGTCAAAAACCGCTTTACAGATTGCTCAAATAATGGATTCTATGGGTGGACATATCGACGCCGCTACAGGCCGAGAACACACCTGTTACTATGCTAAAATCCTGGATAAACATCTTCCAAAGACAATAGACCTGCTGGCAGATATATTTTTTAATTCTCTATTTAGCCCGGTTGAGATAGAAAAAGAAAAACAGGTGATTATCGAAGAAATAAAGATGTATGAAGACACCCCGGATGATTTAATTCATGACATATTTATTCAAACCATCTGGGATAACCATCCATTAGGACAACCCATCTGGGGCAATGTCGAGGTTATTAAAAATATAACTCAAAAAAAACTAATCAACTTCTGGAATTCTCGTTATACCCCTGATGAAATACTTATTGCCGTCGCAGGACATATTCAGAGAGATGCGGTTATTGAGCAATTATTCAAAGCCTTTAGCCATCATCGCGGTCTAAAGTGGCGCACGAGTTTAAATAATATTCCAGAATTTCGAGCGTGTTCAGTTTGCCAATTTCGTGAATTGGAACAAGTCCACCTATGTCTGGGAACTCGTGGACTCCCATCGACACACAAAGATAGATTTGTCCTGAGGGTTTTGAGTACTATTTTAGGCATGGGGATGAGTTCAAGGTTATTTCAAAAAATTCGGGAAGAAAATGCTTTAGCTTATAATGTTCATGCCTATCCCGCCTCTTATAAAAATGGCGGGGCTTTAGTCGTCTATGTGGGTGTCAATCCTAAAAATTATAAAGAAGCCACAAAGATAATCCTGAATGAATTCAATGAATTGAAAAACAAATTAGTTGAGGAAGAGGAATTGATTAATGCAAAGGAAAAACTTAAAGGGGCAATTTGTTTAAACGCAGAAGATACCGCTTATCGAATGAGTCGGCTGGCAGAACAAGAAATTCATTTCAACAGATTTTTTAGTATTGATGAGACATTAGAGTTAATTGATAAAGTTCAGTTAATGGATATCCAAAGGATTGCTCAGGATTTATTTAAGAGTGAATATCTATGTCTGACGACTATTGGTCCCTTGAGTGAACGAAAGGGGAAAATAATGTTAGAATGTTAAGAGAGTGAATTAATGAAAGAGCAACAAACTTCTGAATTTAAAATTATTAATGAAGTCGTAGGGATAGCCATCTTAGGATTGGCTCTTTTAATTTTAGTAAGTTTAATTGCAACTGACTACGCGGGAGGTATAGGAAGTTGGATTGCTAATTCTTTACAAGATTCCTTTGGTCTGGGGGTATATCTTTTACCAGTTATTTTATGTATCTTTGGAGTCAGGAGATTTAAAGGAAAATTAGAAGGGTCATTTATTCGGGGACTGGGTGGATTATTGTTGTTAATTTCCACCTCGACATTTGCTTCTTTCTTTTATGATATCTGGATAGAAATTAATGGCGGCTATATCGGTATTGCCATTTCTGAATTGTTAAAAGAGTGGTTTGGTCCAGGAGCAGTGGTTATCAATTTTACATTCTTTGCCTTAGGATTTATACTTCTTACGGAATCTTCACTTATTCCGCCCCTTGTTGGAATAAAAAAAGTATTTCTTTTCCCGATAAGATTTTTTACCTCAGAAAAAGCGGAATCTGTGATTAAAGAAGAACAAGAAATTCCTAAAAGAAAAACAGATATTAAAGAAAAACCACCTGCAACCCCACGAATTATTTTACCAAAGGTTATTACTCCCGCATCTATGTCGTCACAAGAGGTTAATAGGGAAGAAATTACAGCGGCATCTTCATATCAACCTCCTCCATTGGGAATACTTAATGATTCTCTGCCACCATCAGAAAAAGACTTAAAAGATGATTTATTACTTATTTCTGGACTTCTTGAGGATACATTAGCGGATTTTGGGATTGAGGCTAAGGTTGTTCAGGTCAATCGAGGTCCTGCGGTTACCAGTTTTGAGGTTCAGCCCGCCGCGGGTGTTAAAGTAAGTAGTGTTGTTGGGCTTTCTAATGACCTGGCTCTGGCTCTGGCTGCACCAAGTATCCGCATAGAAGCACCAATACCCGGCAAACAAGTCATTGGCATCGAAGTGCCAAATCGTAAGGCAACACCTGTCTGTATAAAAGAGGTATTATCAACTGATGTCTTCATTAATTGTGCATCTCCTCTTACAATTGCTTTAGGAAAGGATATTTTTGGGAAACCTGTGATAGCCGATTTAGTCGAAATGCCACATCTGTTAATCGCTGGAGCAACTGGCTCAGGCAAAAGTGTCTGTATCAATGCCGTTATTACCAGTATTTTATATAAAACCTCTCCTTATAAAGTAAAATTTATTATGATAGATCCAAAACGAGTTGAATTAACTATTTATAATGGTATTCCACATCTTTTATTTCCGGTTATCGTTAATGCCAAAGAATCTATTCGTGTGTTAACCTGGTTAGAAAAAGAAATGGAAACAAGATATGAACGACTTGCCGCTGTAGGAGCAAGAGATATTGAAAGTTATAATCAAAAAATGAAATTAGACCCGGAAAATAATCTCCATTACATCATCACGGTTATAGATGAATTGGCAGATTTAATGACAGGTCCATCACAAAAAAATTGTGAAGGCTCGATAACTAAACTTTCTCAAATGGCAAGAGCAGTTGGTATTCATTTAGTTTTAGCCACACAAAGACCGTCAGTGGATATTATTACCGGTGTGATTAAGGCAAATTTTCCATCCCGAATAGCCTTTCAGGTATTTTCTAAAGTTGACTCAAGAACTATATTGGATGTAATGGGGGCGGAGAAACTTCTCGGTAAAGGAGATATGCTCTTTTTACCTGCTGGAGCACCTAAACCTACTCGTATTCAAGGGTCTTATGTTACAGATACAGAGGTAGAAAAAATTGTTGAATTTATTAAAAATCAGAAGATTCAACTCCCTACCCAACAAATTGATTTAAAAACAGAAATGGAAACAGAAGTTGAGGATGAAGAAGAAGATAATGATGATGAGTTCTACAATGAAGCACTTCAGATAATTGCTCGAGTCGGTTATGCCTCTACTTCAATGTTACAACGTAAATTAAAGATTGGTTATAATCGGGCGGCAAGATTAATCGAGATGATGGAACAGGATGGCTATGTCGGACCACCAGATGGAAGTAAACCACGACCGGTATATGTTACCGCCGAAGACCTGAAGTAAACTGGTAATTATAGTAGTTATTAACAAAAATTTCTCATAGAACAGATATAGCAACATGGTTGATAGTTTATAGTTTATAGTTTCATAGACTATCAACCCCATCAACTATCAACTATCAACCATCAACAATACTAATGTGAACTTTTGGTTAATACTTACTATAGTAACTATTTAACCAATTACCAATAATGAGGATAAAATGAGTAATAAAGTTGGTGAAATTTTAAGAAAAAGACGCGAATTAGAATCAATGCCATTAGAAGATGTTGAGACACAAACAATGATTGCCAAGAAATATATAATCGCATTAGAAACTGGTGATTACGATACCTTCCCAGGAAAAGTCTATGCGAAAGGGTTCTTGCGCAATTACGCTAATTTCATTGGATTTAGTGAAAAGGAAATAAATGATTTATCCTCACAATATGATTTAGAATGGCAAGAAGCCCATTTTGACCATTCATTATCAGTAACAAAAACGGATGAAAAACGACCTTCGGCTTTAAAAACTAATAGGTTCCTCTATATGATTATATTTATATTAGTCATATGTTTTTCTGGATTTTTAATCTTTTATTTTATAAAACAAAAAAATCTACATCAAGAAGTAACCCTTGCCCCTGGTAAATTATTAGAAGAAAATATGTTCAAACCAGAAGATATTGTAAAAAAGATAGAAAGTGTTAAAGAAAATGAGGAAAAACAATCAATGAATAATTATAAAGAGGAAGAAGAGGTTATCTTAGAGGCATTTGCCGATGAGAAAGTTTGGTTGTATGCGACGATTGATGGTAAAAAAAAGCATGAGATTCTTTTAGCACCAGAGCAAACGGTAAAATGGCGTGCCCAAAAAGAGATATTTTTAACGATTGGAAATGCTGGCGGAGTAGTATTCAAATTGAACGATGAATATAAAGGTGCATTAGGGAAAAAAGGAGAGGTGAAAAAAATATTAGTTACTGCTAAAGGTTTTGACTTCATAAAAACTCAGCAGGCGATTATCCCCCAAAAAGAAGAACCAATAAGCACCTCTTCTGTGACCTCCATTGGCACTACTTCACCACCACCAGTACCACCACCAGTCCCTGAAAATCCACCGATTTTGATGCCAACAGAATAGATGTAACCATTTGTTGTGCTAATACTCGTATGCATACTTTTAAGATCTAAAACTTGCCTATCCCCTTGATTATTAAAAGGTTATCCCTTCTTTATAAGCTCTTTTTGAGGGGAAGTTCCGATTAAAATCTTACTAAAAGGCAGTAGCGATGGGTTTTACCTAAATCTCCATACGGAACATAGGCATAGTCTAATTGTAAGGTGCGGAGTGCAAAGCCTATGCCTAAAGTTACCCCTGAGCCTTCATCTATCCCCGAGTTGTAGCCACCTCTTAATGCAACAGTTGAGGTCAGCCAGTATTCGGTACCTAAATTTAGCCTCAAGTCATTATCAACTGGCTTATTAATGTCCAGAAGAAGAATGAGTCTATCATCCATAGCCTTATAGGCAGTACCTAACTTGACATTTAATGGTAAGTTATCTCCTTCATTAATAAACTTTACCTTTGAGCCTAAATTCTGTAATGCGCCTCCAATTAACAGATTTTCTAGCGGTGTTCTGGACAAAAAGCCAACATCTACAGCAAAGCTATTAGCCTTTTCATTATCAATCTTTAATGAAATTGCTTTTATACTTGCTCCAAGAGATAGCTCCTCCGAGAGTTTCCAGCCGTAAGCCGCAGTAACTACCATATCTTTTGCCTCAAAATCACCTTCTTCTATCCCATTAGTGTTAAGCTTTTTCATATCTCCTGAGCCTAAATACATCATACTCAAGCCCAAAGCTCTATCATTAGCCAGTGGTTGTGCATAGCCTGCAAATCCGTAGTTTATCTCTTTGAGCCAATCAGAGTGCATAAAGCAAAACTCTTTTTCTTTTAAGTTTGCCAATCCTGCTGGATTCCAATAAATAGCAGTTACATCATCTGCTAATGCACCAAATGCCTCACTCATAGCCGCAGGTCGAGCACCAACACTTAGTTTAAGCACCTGGGCTCCTGTTGAACCTTTTTTAGCTCCTTCTACTCCCACACTGTTTAAAGCTAAAACAATCCCTAAACTTACCAATACCTTTAATACATTCTTACACATTTTAATCTACCTCCTTTAATTCGGTGATTGGTAAATGGTAATTAGCCAGTTACCAGTTATCATTGTCGTTTGTGTCTTCTTGAGGCATGTATGTGTTTCTCCTTTCCTCCACACTTATTTAATTATCGCCAATTTACCTGTCTTTTTACTTAAAGTGCTGCTATTGATTATGTAGATATACACACCACTGGCAAAGTCTTTTGCCGTAAGCCAGATATAGTCATTATCAGTCCCATGCATCTCTGAAACTAACTCACCGGCGATATTGTATATCTTAATATTCCAGTTAGTACCAAGATTTTCAAATTTAATCCCTTGACTAATACTCGGTCGATACGGATTGGGATAGACTTTGAATATAGCTGGGTTACTGATTTTAATGAACTCACAAATTTGTTTCTCAACTTCTTTCTTACCAGGTGTGTTATCAGGTAGTCCTGTTAGTACTGCTAACATTTCTTCGTAGCACTTAATAAACTTAGAGTGGTCTATCTCATAGATACTCATAGCCCTTGCAGGTGCTGGCATCATTAATCTTCTATCAGGAGTCTTTCCCCAATTTACGGCTACGGCGATTATATCTTCTGGTTCTACTATTCCATTTCCATCGGTATCAGCGTAGCAGGCATCTGGAAATGGAGGGATGACAATGCCCCACTTAATAGCTAATTGTTTTTCCCATTTTATCCTTATCTCAAGTGGCGTCTCATCAGGCCAACGGGCAGGTCCTGCCGCATGTAAGTACCAATAATATAGTATGGGGATTATATCCCCTAACGCTACAATCCCATCGTTGTCTGTATCCCCGGGACAGACCTCGGCTGTATCTATCCCTAAATCTACTGTTAATGTACAACTACCTGATGCAAGACCAATTCTATTTGACTCAGAACCATACGCAGATACCTGATGAACTGTAAATTTAATCTCTTCACCAATCTTAGCCTGGTCTAACACTTTAAGCCAAATATTAGTCATCGTCCCATACCCATTTACACCACCACCTTTTCGTGCCACGCAGATACTCAGTGTTCCATTACCACCTCCAGTTAGAATGAGTGAATCTATGCCGATAAATTCACCTGCTGTGATATTTTTATAAAGTGGCTTAACCACCTGTATAATATCAGGTCTATCCCATACCAGTTCATACACTACATTAGACAATTCAGTTACCTGATTATCTTCATCTCCTCCCTGTATGGTGAGTAAAAATTCCACCCCTGCTGGTTGAGGAGAGCTAAGTTCGGGTCTTATTGTCACCCTGTTTGTTACAAATTCATCTGATTCAGGTAACAGGCTGACCCAGCTTTGAGTTCCATAAGCCTCTACTTGACTAAAACTCACACTAATCGTCCCAGGTTGAGCCTCTGCAGATAATTTAAATTTCACTAAGACCACATTCCCATAGCCTGTTACACCCTGGTCAGTTGGTTTTCTACCAATAAATACTGTTACTGTACCTGGAGAAGAATGGTCTTCCTGAAATATAGGGTCATCTCCTAAGAAACCACCATGTTTAACTTCAAGCACATCAAGAATCTCAAAATTGGTATAATGAAGGTTAAATTTAAGGTGATGCAGGTCCTCAACAGGCTCTCCCTCATCCCCAACCTGAATTTTGACCCAAACCTCGGACCCGGCAGATTGGGGTGAAGAGACGATAGGTTTTATTTTAGCAGAGTAGAGGATGAAGTTGACACCTGTTGTCTCAGTGCTTGCTTTAATAACTACTCCACTGGTTTCTGTAGCTAAGTAGCCTGATTTTGATGCCCTTGCAGTATAAGTCCCTTCTGGTAAGCCAGTGATAGAATAAGTTCCCGCAGCGGATGTTGTAGTAGAACCTATCACCGTCCCCGTTCCATCCAAAGCCAGCACCGTCGCCCCTTCGATAGCCGTCATCCCATCAGATTCAGTGACTTTGCCTGATATAGAGGCTACTCCAAGGGAATTGATTATATCGTCTATATTAACCTCAGCATCATCATATAAGCTAACTCCTGTACTTACAGCCCCAGTATGAAAGGCTATCAGTCCTCGATAAGTGGCCGTTCCTCCTGGATTCAAGGTGAATTCTCTTACCATTGAGTCCAAACAAGTTGAAGGAGGGATGTAACCTGTTGGACCACCAGTGACAAATTGATTAGGATTAGTTGTCCAAGGTTGGATGAAACCAAATGTCATCCCTTCAGTATTATCATATATAGAGACGAATGGTTTTGTAGGCGAAGGGGAGTAGACTGACCACACATTAACAGAATCAAAGATTTGCTCAGAATATCCATATACAGTGAATTTATCAGGATTTACTGGTATTAAAGACCCAAATGCTGCACCATCATGGATGTGTGTTGGGTACTCATCATAGGTAAAGGTCGAGCTACCAATATTCCTGAAAGTAGTCTGAAAGACTGCATACTCCTTATCTTTGGGAAGTATGATTGTTGCAGTAACCATTATTTGCTTATCTGGTGTAGTTCCCTGTATATGGGTAACCCGATAAGCGGCTACTTCAGGTGTATTCTTAATCAACTCAACTGTATTTGGAATCACACCACTTATATATTCATCAACAAACATCCCCCAATTTCCATTTGGCTTGGTATAAGAACTCTGACCAGATCTACCCCCGGCTGAATAGTAATTATAACCATTCTCGCTATCTCCATTTATCTGGATCCATACCTTGCCATTGTCCATCTTAATATCGATTGTACCATCATGGGTCAAATCTTGTTGGATGACTGTAACCTCACTACCTGTATCAAAAACTGATATATCTCTTGTGGTTGTATCTGTTGCTCCATCGGTATCTTTAACTTCAAGTCTGATAATTTTAGTTCCAGCAGTTGGGTATTGGTGAGAGGCTGTCTTAACAGTGGTATAAGGTGTATCCCAACTACCATCATTCTCCCAGTCCCATCTTACTTGCAAAGCAGAGGTGGGGTCTTCCTTATCAGTAGATGAAGAGGCATCTACGGTATAGGTAGTGCCTACTGGACCTGAGGAAGGACTGACCGTGAAAGAGGCAATAGGAGGGGTGTTGGTGCCCGTTAAAGATTGGGCGATAGCATAGAGTTTATTATCCCAGGAACCAACATAGATGGTTCCATCAGAGTTTATTGCTGGGGAAGAGGTAATAATACCTTCGGTAGCAAACTCCCATTTCTTCGTGCCATCAGGGTTTATGGCATAGAGTTTTTTATCGTATGATCCTACATAAATTGTCCCATCAAACCCTATGGCTGCTGAAGAACTGGCAAGATCTCCTGTAGCAAACTCCCATTTCTTCGTGCCATCAGGGTTTATGGCGTAGAATTTATTGGCATACAAGGATCCCACATAAACTGTTCCATCAACTTCTATGGCTGGGGAGGAACCCACATGACTTTCTGTAGCAAACTCCCATTTCTTCGTGCCATCGGGATTTATAGCATAGAGTTTATGATCGTGTGAGCCAACATAGATAGTCCCATCAACTCCAATTGCAGGGGAAGATTCTACACTATCACCGGTTTCAAACTCCCATTTCTTTGTCCCATCAGGGTTTATGGCATAGATGCTACATAGCATAACATCGTGCACCCTATTTTAATACAAATTTATAGCAGGACATCGTGCACTCTCACCCCATGGGGTGAGCGAAATTCTAATCCTCAAAAATAGCAGGACATCGTGCACCTTACA
>JBFLYA010000140.1 GCA_040757115.1 bacterium
GAGTTTTAGTTTTTCGTAAACTTCCTTATCTTTTTCTGATAGTTGGAGATTTTTTATATGTTTTTTGACAAATTTTTTATATTTTTTATGTAAGCGAAGGGCTGGCAACATAAAAATACACCTCCCAAGTTTTTTAATTTTGTTTAGCTGTTAATAGCTAATATACAAATAAGCAAAACAAAAAATGGGAGAAAGTCAAGAAAAAAATGTTGCCAGCCCTGGAATAAATCAGGAATTAGTGATGTTGTGATGGTAAAAATTGGGGGGTGTCTTAATCTAGCATAAAAGTTGAAATAGTGTAAGAAAAGGAGATATGGGGATTATGGAGATAAGGAGATAAATTCATTCTGAAATTTTGCAAATTACAATGAATAATCTCCATATCTCCCTTTATCTCCTTATCCCCTTTTGGACACCAAATCTGAATAGATTTCACTATTAGCGTTATTTTCAGACACCACCAAAAATTGGGGGGAAGATAAAAAACGGTTGGTTTTAAACTTCAGTCAAATCCGAGCTCTGGAGATATTGAGAGAGCTCAGGTTACAAAGGAGGGAACTAAATATGAAGTTTATAGCTGATTTTCATATCCATTCTAAATATTCACGTGCCACAAGCCCACAAATGGAGATACCGACTTTAAGTAAATATGCCAGACGAAAAGGGATAGCCTTAATGGGCACTGGTGATTGGACACACCCTGTCTGGCTATATGAATTAAAAAAGGTATTAGAACCAGTTAGTTATGGGTTATTTAAGTATGAGGATACTTTTTTTATGCTCACCGCGGAGGTGTCTAATCTATTTAACCGGAAAGGTAAAGGGAAGAAGGTTCATAATATTATCTTTGCCCCATCTTTTGAGAGCGTTGAAAAAATAAACAGCCAGCTTGAAAAATATGGTGATTTAAGTGCTGATGGCAGACCAATGCTTTCCTTAGATGCAAAGAATTTGGTTAAAATAATCCTTGATATTGACCCTGATTGCTTTGTTGTTCCAGCACATGCCTGGACTCCCTGGTTTTCTGTATTTGGCTCTAATTCTGGATTTGACTCGGTAGAAGAGTGTTTTGAAGAAGAGGCACGAAATATCTATGCCTTAGAGACCGGCCTTTCATCTGACCCACCAATGAATTGGCGATTATCTGAATTAGACCAATATACACTTATCTCTAATTCTGATAGCCACTCTCCGGCTAAAATAGGTCGAGAGGCAAATGCCTTTGATTGTGAGATAAATTACAAAGAAATAATTGATATTCTGAAAAGAAAGGATAGAAATAAATTTCTGTTCACCATTGAGTTCTTCCCGGAAGAAGGAAAGTATCATTATGATGGACACCGACCGTGTAATCTTAGATTTACACCTGCCCAAACGAAGACACATAATGGTATCTGCCCTTCCTGTGGTAAAAAAATAACGGTTGGTGTCGTCAATCGTGTCGAAAGATTAGCTGATAGACCCGAAGGATTCGTCCCGGAAAATCATATCCCGTGTAAGCACCTTATTCCATTAGAAGAAATAATAAGTAAGGTGACTAAAAAAGGCGTTGGCACAGCCGCAGTAGAAAATGAGTATTTGAAACTCACACAATCCCGACATACGGAATTTGATATTCTTCTCTATCTTTCTAAAGAAGAACTAATGCAATTTGTATCTAAAGAAATTCTTAGAGGCATACTAAATGTGCGAGAAAAAAAGGTGAATATCCTACCCGGCTATGATGGCGTTTATGGTGAAATAGATATACCATTAGAAGAAGAAAAAGAAGAAATAGTTCAATTAAGTCTATTTTAGTTAAAGGGAAAAAAGGAAATAATAATAAATTATTGGTGCATTAAAAATCACACTATCAAAAACATCTAATACCCCACCATGCCCGGGTATCCAGGTTGCTGAGTCTTTAACCCCGGTCAACCGTTTTATCTTAGATTCTAATAAGTCACCTACCTGCCCGCAAAAACTTAATAACAATCCAATAATTATTGCCTGAATTATTGAGATATATCCTGTGATTAAACTGGCAATGATAGAAGTCAAAATTCCACCTATTAATCCAGCCACAGTTCCTTCTACGGATTTTTTGGGGCTAATCTGTGGGATTAATTTGTGTTTGCCAAACTTCAATCCGATGCCAAAGGCAAAAGTATCGGTTAACCAGGTGATTAAGAATAATAACACGATGTAGAAACTACCATTTTGCAAGTGTTTTAATAAAAGAATATGACTGAGTAAATAACTAATATAGAACACACCGGCTAATGTTACCCCAATTTCTAAAAAATACCTTTTGATAAAAAAGGTTAATAGATAACCGATTAATAATGGGGAGATTAAAATAGAGGTTAGTAAATAAAATTGTGATGGGATAAAATGGGCAACTAAGGCAAAAAGAAGGCTAATGATTACGCCAATAATTTTAAATGGTTTTATCTGGACTTTTGAGGATAAGGAATAAAATTCCATTAGTCCTAAAAATATGACGAGGCAGATTAATAATAATAAGAAAAGGGTATTTTTTGAGATGATACAATAAATTAATATCGGAACAAATATAACTGAAGTAATTATTCTTTTAAATGTAGAACTCACTTTTTCATCTCCAATATCCCACCAAATCTTCTTTCTCTTTTTTGGTAATCGACAATGGCAGACAGAAAATGTTTTCTTGAAAAATCAGGCCAGTAAGCAGGGGTAATATAAATTTCGGTATATGCAATTTGCCACAATAAAAAGTTACTAATTCTCATCTCGCCACTTGTTCGAATAAGTAAATCTGGTTCTGGTAAATTTGCTGTAGAGAGATATTTTTCAAACAATGGTTCATTGATGTCTTCTGAACTGCATTTTTTGTTTTCAATATCTGCAGTTAATTTTTTAATAGCATCAATAATATCTGCCCGACCACTATAATTGAGGGCAATATTTAATATTAAACCGGTGTTATTAGCCGTTTTTTCCGTTGCCCATTTTAAATCTTTAATTATCAAATCTGATAACTGCTCGATTCTCCCAATGAAATTCAATTTAACATTATCTCGGTTTAATTCTCCAGTCTCTTTGCGTAAATATTCTCGTAAAAGATTCATTAAGGTATTAACCTCTTTTTGAGGTCTGGTCCAATTTTCTGTCGAAAAAGCATAAAGAGTTAAAACCTTAATTCCTAATTCACCGCATAACTTAACAATCCTTTTAACCGTTTTCATTCCCGCACGGTGGCCAGCAACTCGCGGTAGTTTTTTCCCTTTTGCCCATCTTCCATTCCCATCCATAATAATCGCAATATGTCCTGGTAATTTATCTTTATCTATGAGAGACAATAATTGAAATTCATCATTTGGGATGGACATTATCCTTCTAAAATCTCCTTTTCTTTACTCGCCAGCAATTGGTCTATTTTCTCTATGAATCTATTGGTTATTTTTTGGATTTCATCATGGGCATGTCTTGATTCATCTTCGGATATTTCTTTTTCCTTTTCTTTAATCTGGGAATTAATTTTGTGTCTGATATTGCGTATTCCAATTCTTCCTTCTTCCGCTTTTTTCTTAATCACTCGGTCTAACTCTTTTCTTCGTTCCTGGGTCAATGAAGGGATGGAGATTCTAATTACATTTCCATCAGTATTTGGCATAAGGCTTAAATCGGACTTAATAATTGCCTTACAAATAGACTCCGTAACAGATTTATCCCAGGGGGAAATAAGAAGGAGTCGTGGTTCTGGGACAGAGATAGTGGCAAGTTGATGAATGGGCATCTGACTACCATAACATTCTACCCGAATATGTTCAACAAGAGAAGGTGAGGCTTTACCTGTTCGGATTGTGGCAAATTCATTTTTTGTTGCCTCCACAACCTTTGTCATTTTCTCTTCTGCTTCTTTATAAATATTTTTTAGCATAAATTTTATCCCCTCCTTTTTAGTTGGTAATTAGTTAAATGGTAGCTGGTAATTATACTCCAGTGGGGTATAAATTGTGATTATTTAAAGTAATCGGTAATCAGGTAATCAGTAATCGGTAATTTGAGATAGCAGGCTACTGCTTGCTCTTTACCGATAACCTGATAACCGATAACCGATAACCTGAGTTGATAGTAACAGGAAATCACAAAATATGCCTCTCTAAAGTATAGTTACCAGTTTTATGAAACAATAGTTCCAATCTTTTCTCCTAAAATAATATTAAGCAGGTTATTGGGTTTTAATAGATTAAAGACAATTATGGGGATGTTATTTTCCATACATAAAGATATTGCGGTGAAATCCATTATTCTCAATCTTTCGTTAATGACCTGCATATAAGATATTTTATCATATTTAACCGCATCGGGATATTTAACCGGGTCTTTAGAAAAGATACCATCTACTTTAGTTGCTTTCAGGATAACCTCAGCCCCAATTTCTGCGGCTCGAAGTGCCGCGGCTGTATCTGTGGAAAAAAAGGGATTACCTGTTCCTGCGGCAAAAATCACTACCCGTCCTTTTTCCAAATGCCTGATTGCCCTTCTGCGAATATACGGTTCAGCAATTCTTTGCATCTCAATGGCACTCTGGACCCGGCAAAAAACCTGCCGTGTCTCCAGGGCATCTTGCAAGGCAATGGCATTTATCACAGTGGCTAACATACCCATATGGTCAGCTGAGGTTCTATCCATTTGTGAACCATAAATACTCACGCCACGAAAGATATTCCCGCCGCCGATACTGATGGCTATTTCTACCCCCAGATTGTGAATGTCTTTAATTTGTTCGGCAATGGAGGCAATAACTTCTGGTTCAATTCCATAACCTTTTTTACCTTGAAGCACTTCGCCACTGAGTTTGAACAAAACTCGTTTAAAGACAGGTTTTTTATTATCAGTCACCTTTTGTGTTTCCTTTATTTAAAAATCATAGTTAACACTGCTCCAGTTACAGATAAGATTAGCGGGACAAATAAACCAATTACCCAATAAAAGAGATGGTCAATTTTACCTGAAATTCCCTCTATTCGTTTTTCGAATCCATCCATTCGTACTTCAAGGGTATCAATCCGTTGATTTATTTGTTGATTCCCACTTTTTATTAAATCTTCTAATCGTTGAATTTCTGCAACAAACCTTTTCTCGCGTTCATCTATAAATCTATCATAATAAGGTGGAAGTGTATATTCTTTATAAGCTACTGATTCTCCTGGCATTGCCTATCCCTCCTTAATTTTCTCACCAAGTGCATAGCGAACAAACCTGCGAATGGTTATGTTTTCTCTTAATTTGGCAATCACACTCGCCACATAGTCAGAAACAGTTATAGTGGGGTCTTTAATATAAGGTTGTTCCAACAGACAGATTTCCTTATAATATTTTTCCAATCTACCTTCAACAATTTTATCCCAGAATTTTTCTGGCTTACCTGATTTTTTCGCCTGTTCTATGTAAATTTCCCTTTCATTGGCAACCATTTCTTCTCTAACCTGGTCTTTGGAGACAACATAAGGATTAGAGGCGGCGATTTGCATGGCAATATTTTTCACTAATTCTTGAAATTCAGAATTTTTAGCCACAAAATCTGTTTCACAATTAATTTCAACCAACACCCCAAGTTTTGCACCAGGATGGATATAAGAAAAAATTGTTCCTTCTTTGGTTTCGCGGAGTTGTTTTTTCTTTGCTTCGGCTAATCCCTGTGTGCGTAAAATTTTCAATGCCTCTTCAACAACTCCATTAGCCTTTTGTAATGCCTCTTTGCATTCCATCATTGGTGCTCCGGTAATTTCGCGGAGCTGTTTTACTTGTTCTGCACTAATAACCATAATTTTTCTCCTTTCTTAATCTTCCACTATTTCTTCTTTTTCCTTGAGTGTTTCTTCCATAATACCTTTGTCTAATTCCTCATAGAATTGTGGGAGTAATTCTTCCTCTTCTTCTAACTTCAGAAATATTTTTTCCTCTTCTTCTTCTACTTGAGCCGCCTCTTCTTCAACTGGTAGCTTATCGGCTAATCTTTTACCTTCCATTATACCATCGGCAATCACCGAGGCAATTAACTTCACCGAACGAATCGCATCATCATTACCAGGGATGCAATAATCTACTTCATCCGGGTCGCCATTGGTATCAACAACGCCCACAATTGGAATGTTTAATCTTCTCGCTTCTAAAATAGCTATTTTTTCTTTTTTCGTATCCACAATAAATAGTGCCCCTGGCAAGGTTTTTATCTCTTTAATCCCACCCAATAGAATTTCCAATCTATTCATTTCCTTTTTTAAAAGAGCCACTTCCTTTTTGGGTAATTTTTCAAATACCCCTCCTTCCTCCATTTTCTTAATTTCATTAAGTCTTTTAATACTTTTCTTTACTGTCTCAAAATTAGTCAGAGTTCCTCCTAACCAGCGTTGAGTCACATACGGCATCTGACATCGAATTGCTTCTTCCATAACTACGGTTTGAATTTGTTTCTTTGTCCCAACAAATAAGACAGGCTTTTTTGTCTTAGCCGTTTCCTGAACAAAGCTATATGCCTCTTTTAACCCTTTCATTGCCTTTTGAAGATTAATGATATGAATATCATTCCTCTCTGAAAAGATATAAGGTGCCATCTTTGGATTCCATCGTTGGGTTTGATGACCAAAGTGCACCCCTGCTTCTAAAAGTTGTTTCATTGTAATCGTCGTCACTTATTTTATAACCTCCTTAAATTTGGTAAATGGTAATTGGTAATTAGGTACCTGTTACCACTTAAATTTTGCAAAACCCTATTTTAAATTTTTTATAATATATCATATTTTTAAATTTTTTGCAAGAAAAAAATTTTAAATTAACAAAATTCTCGGTTAGCCTCTTGACAACTCTTAAAAATTATGCTATAAACTTATTAAATAATTGGTAAGCGTTCAGGTGGTGTAAGAAAAGGAGATATGGAGATAAAGGAGATAAGGGGATATTATTAAAAAAATTGAAATTAGTAGAACTAATAGAAATTTATGGAAATTTGTTGTTTCCCACAATCAATTTCTACCTATTTCTATAAATTTCAATCTATTTCTATTATCTTATCTCCATATCGTCCTTATCTCCTTATCCCCTTTCTTACACTTTTGATATATAGCCTGAACGGTTACAATAATTGGTAATCGTTCAACCCTGCCCATCAGACTGTACAAGGAGATTTTGTAAGATGAACAAATATATTCTTTTCATAATTTTGCTTATGAGTTTAAACTTAATTTCCTGCCAGAAATCTACATTACCACCGAGTAAATACACATCTCTACGAGAACAAATGATTCAGGAACAGATTATCGCCAGAGGTGTATCTGACCAATTAGTCTTAAAGGCAATGCTAAAGGTAGAAAGGCATAAGTTTGTTCCAGATGAAGTAAAAGAAATGGCTTATATTGATAGCCCACTTCCAATAGGGGAAGACCAAACTATTTCTCAACCATATATTGTTGCCTTGATGACCGAGTTATTAGGGTTAAAAGGGGATGAGAAGGTGCTTGAAATAGGCACTGGTTCTGGCTATCAGGCGGCAATATTAGCCGAGATAGTCAAAGAAGTCTATACCATTGAAATCCTCAAACCTTTAGCTGATACTGCCCGCCAAAAACTACAAAAATTAGGCTATAAGAACATCAAAGTTAAATGCGGAGATGGATATAAAGGTTGGGAAGAATATGCACCCTATGATGGGATAATAGTTACCTGCGCCCCAGACCATATCCCACAACCACTAACAGAACAATTAAAAATAGGTGGCAGAATGGTTATCCCGGTTGGAGAATCATATCAAGTGCTTTTACTACTGACTAAAATATCAAATACACAATTTAGTCGTAAACCTATTATCCCTGTGAGATTTGTGCCTATGACTGGCGAGGGACAAAAAAGATAGAGGGTAACTATTCAGCCACTGATTAACACGGATTAGCACGGATAAATAGCAGAGGGCAGAGGACAACAGAAGGAAAAACCTTCAGCCTAATTACGGACACGGCTCCCGGACACGATTCACGAATTTTCCGTGTTTCATCCGTGGTAACCGTTCAGGCTATATATCAAAAGTGTAAGAAAGGGGATAAGGAGATAAGGGTGATATGGAGATAAGATAATAGAAATAGATTGAAATTTATAGAAATAGGTAGAAATTGATTGTGGGAAACAACAAATTTCTATAAATTTCTATTATAGTTTCTACTAATTTCAATTTTTTTAATAATATCTCCCTATCTCCTTAA
Organism: bacterium; assembly: GCA_040757115.1. Taxonomy (NCBI): domain Bacteria; species bacterium. The sequence continues at coordinate 8,220 of JBFLYA010000140.1, forward strand.
TCTCCACATCTCCTTTTGTTACACTACCTGAACGCTTACCATCCGTGTTCATCTGTGGCTGAACAGTTACAGTGAGGGATTATGAAATTTCAATTACTTAAGGAATCTAAAGATTGTAAAGCAAGGATAGGTGAGATAACCACTTTACATGGTAAGGTTAATACCCCTGTTTTTATGCCTGTTGGGACTCAAGCAACAGTTAAATGTATGACTCCAGAGGAACTTAAAAGTATCGGGGCAGAAATTATCCTGGGTAATGCCTACCATTTGTATTTACGACCTGGAGCAAATATAATTCAAAAGGCAAGTGGTCTGCATCAATTTATGCACTGGGATAGACCAATCCTGAGTGATAGTGGCGGTTACCAGATATTCAGCCTCGGTGCGTTACGCAAGATTACAGATGAAGGCGTTAGATTTCAATCACACATCGATGGCTCTTACCATTTTTTTACCCCGGAGCAAGTTACAGAATTTCAATTAATATTAGGCTCGGATATAATTATGGCTCTGGATGAATGTGCTCCGTATCCCTGTGAATATGACCAGGCAAAGGAGGCAAAGGAGAGAACAACACGCTGGGCTAAGAGATGTAAGGAGAAGATACAGGAGGCAGAAGGCAGAGAACAGAGGGATGATTCAGCACTTTTTGGCATTGTTCAGGGTAATTTTTATAAAGACCTTCGGGGACAAAGTGTCGAGGAACTGGTTAATTTAGACTTTGATGGATATGCGGTTGGGGGTCTGAGTGTCGGAGAGCCAAAAGAATTGCTGTTGGAGGTGTTGGAATACACGACACCACAATTACCAGAGAATAAACCTAAATATTTAATGGGTGTAGGTCCGCCAGAGGATATTTTAAATGCCGTAGAATTAGGCGTGGATATGTTTGATTGTGTGATGCCAACAAGACATGCACGCACCGGCCAGGTATTTACCTTACAAGGACCATTAGTCATCAGAAATGCCCCTTGTGCGGATGACTTTTCTCCTATTGATTCGGAATGCGGCTGTTATACCTGCCAGAATTACTCAAGGGCATACATCCGCCATCTTATCCATTCTGATGAAATCCTTGGTGTCCGGCTGACCACTATACATAATCTTTACTTTTTCATTGATTTAATGAAAAAGATTAGAGAGGCAATTTTAAAGGATAGGTTTTTAGAGTTTAAAAAAGAGTTTATGGAGAAACGCTCATGCCCATAGGGAGTGGGCACAAACGAAGATGAAAATGGGTTTGATGGTTTGATGGTTCAGGTGAAATCAGGCTGAAGCCTGCGGCTACCAGCCTTCCCGAATCTCGATTTTCAGGGGAAAGGAAGTTTCACGCCAAGCACGCAAAGAACGCAAAGGGAAATCAGGGAAAAAATTACCTTTGCGTCCTTTGCGTGAAAAAACTATTTTCAGGAGAAACGGACATGAGCCAAGGCTCACAAAGGGCAATGAAAATGGGAGAAGGACAACCCCCTAACCCCCTTTATTAAGG
>JBFLYA010000141.1 GCA_040757115.1 bacterium
CTTGATCGGGCAAGCCCAAGCGGCAGAGTGCTTATCAATAATGATGATACCTATGTGGCAACCAGAACAGTAACCCTTAGCTTTACTTATGCAGACCAGATGAGTGGAGTAGATAAGATAAGGTATGGGACTTCAAGTGCCGGGTTAATATTAGTGTCCTGGGGGACACCGACACAAACAGCGACTATCGAATTATCCGCAGACGGCACACAGACTATTTATTATCAGATAAAGGACATCGTAGGCTGGATAAGTGGGACGATTACGGATAGTATCATCGTTGATACTCGGCGACCAGTTGTAGGAACAATAACCATTATCTATCCTACTATTATAATCTATCCTCAAGGAACTCAGACACGGGCAAAAGAAGGTGATGCAGTTACTATTAAAGCAGAGATTACTGATGCAGGGACAGGAATTATTGAGGTTACTCTTGATGCCACACTTTTGTGTGGACAGAAGAATATACCGATGAATTATGACGGAGCTGGAGTTTATACCACTCAAGTTATACTTTCTGGAACTCCAGCAGGGACAGAAACTTTGGCATTATTTACTATTACTGCTCAGGATAAAGCATTAAATACAGGAACAAATACCAGTGTGGTATTCATAGATAATAAATACCCTGAATTTGGCACTATCACTTCTAATAAACCTACTTATATGAATACAGATGAGATAAGATTGACAGTAACTATGGATTCGGCTGCATATACATTAACGGCTGATTTTTCTCCTATTGATAGTACTTATCGGATAGGAATGGAACAGGTTACTTTAGACGGAGCAACATATACGATTAGATATACTATTGGAAGTTTAAATACTCATCCTGATGGTGCGTATTCTATCTGGATAAGTGCAAGAGACCAAGCGGCAAATATTGATAAATTAAGTATAAGTCTTGAGTTAAAGAATGAGACTCCAGTTCAGCGTTTAACTGCAGAACCGAATGTAGTAAGAGATGGAGATACAATAACCTTTACATACTTAGGTGTTAAAGCAGGATTAGTAGCAATTATTCCTCTCTATAGAATTCAGGTGCTTGATAATCAGGCAGTTGCCACTATTACTTTACATGATGATGCTATCCCACCGGATGAAGTAGCCAATGATGGTGTATATACAGGAACTCATACAATTTCTGGTTCAAATACGGTTGCTGATGGGTCATATAAGATATTTGGATATGTATACGACCCATCAACTCCTGCAATAGTATTAGAGCCGTGGACTACAGTTACTTTAGATAAGGGGACTCCTACAGTTTTTCTTGGGACTATTGTTCCTCGATTAACAGTGAATTACTTAACTATAATGGGAACAGCCACAGACCAACTTTCAGTAATTCATGTAGAGTATGATTTAGATGATAGTAATATCTGGCTTCCTGCGGAGTCAAACGATGGATTATTTGATGAAGGTACAGAATCATTTACTATAAAATTGTCCAATCTTGAAGAAGGGACTCATACAATAAAAGTAAGGGCTATAGATGCAGTAGGTAATGAGAGTGAGTTAGCTATTGGAACATTCAGTGTTGATACTCATGGACCTGTGGTAACTAATGTTCAGATTACACCACCAATTACTAATATTTCACCAATGATTACAGGGACAGTAACAGATGAATACAATGCACCGGTATTGGTTAATTTCTATCTTGATAAATATTATGGTACTAATACACCAGTTTGGGGGACAATGACAATTGGTTCTCCAGGTTCATTAACATCAGATATATATGGGACAATAAATGTAGAAAGTTTAACAGATGGGATACATATAGTTTATCTTCAGGCAAAGGATGATTTTGGTAACTGGGGACCTGTGACAGAGGTATCATTTAGATATTCGAGGACAGAATTATTAGTCTATATATCTAATATAGTTCCAGACCCAAGGGCGACTAAGTCAGTTACTATTACTGGTTATGTGCTATCTACAGCGGCTAAGATAGAAGGAATATCATATAAAGTTAATGCAGGGAGTTGGGTATTGATAGGGACACCTACCGATGGGATGTATGATGAATTAAAGGAGGAGTTTGAGATAATTAATCCTCCTGGTGTTGACGAAGGGACAAATACGATTATAGTAGCAGGTTCAGACACTACAACTAATGTTGGTTATGGAAGTAAGACTTTTGTAGTTGATTTGACTGTACCTTATGGGAGATTTACGATTAACTACGATGCCACCTATACCACCACGAGGAATGTAACCTTAACCGGGTTTGAGTATGACGATGGTGCAGGTAGTGGCATAGACCAGATACGATTCAGGAATGAGGTAGATACCTTCTGGACGGTGTGGCAGGATATAATCGATATGCGGACATGGATGTTATCGGCAGAAGGTAGTGGCGAGACACGGACAGTGCATATGCAGGTTAAAGATAAGGCAGGCAATATGGCAACTTACACCGATACCATATTGTATGATAAGACAGCACCATCAGGCACAATCACGATACTTGGACAGGATAGGAGAGAAGAATATGCCACAGCAACTACGGTTGCTCTGGTGATAAGTGGGTTGCCAATAGATATAGACCAGATGCGGTTCACTAATAATGGAGATATATGGAGTGAATGGGGCACAGCGACTATGGGGACATTAACCTGGCAACTTGATTTTGGATTAAAGCCAACAGAGGTATTAACAGATGGGACACGGACAGTCTGGATGGAGGTAAAGGATATATCAGGGAAGACAGCGATATACTATGATTCCATCATTCTTGACACAACAGCACCAGCTGGGGCAATTACCATCAAGGCAGGAGATATTTACAGCACAGGGACAGGCGTGAGTATCCTATTGGAGTATAGTGATAATATGAGTGGGGTAGTGAGATTGTTGTATCGAGAGGATGGGACAGAGACCTGGAGTCAGATAAATATTGGCACATTGACCAGTGGAGCGACAACTACCACTGTTACTTTAACTGGAGGAGATGGGATACGGACGGTTTATTATCAGATAGTGGATGTTGTCAGATGGAATTCCGGGACGATAAGCGATAGCATTATTTTAGATACAACTTTACCTGTTACTACTCTCAATGGGATAATCAGTGTTCAAGTAAAGAATGATATAATCATTACTGGGACAGCAACCGATATCCTAAGTCAAATAGTTAGAGTAGAGTATCGTATAGATTCTGGCAGTTGGATTCAGGCAGAGTCTAACGATGGCAAATTTGATTCTGGGACAGAGGCATTTAGTATCATATTAGTAGAATTACCAGAAGGGACACATACCATTACCGCCCACGCAATAGATGCCGCTGGCAATATTGGTCTATCGACTTCTACTACATTTTTAGTTGATACACAAGGACCTATGCTTTCTAATATTCAAATTACACCTCAGATAACCAATAAATCGCCAGTAATTACGGGGACAGTAACAGATGAATACAATGCACCAATAGAGGTAAGATATTGGATAGATACATACTATGGCACAAATACACCCAATTATGCGACAATGACAATTTTATCACGAGGACGGTTACAGTCAGATATTACAGGGACGATTAATGTCTCTGGATTGGAAGAAGGGGAACATACAGTCTTTATTCAATCTATGGATTCAGTTGGCAACTGGGGAGAGGTAGCAATATCCAAATTTATTTATTCCAGAACAGGGTTAATTGTTGAGATTACACAAGCCCCAGCTGAAATTACCAATCAAGGCACTGTTAGTATTAGTGGACTTGCATATAATATTACAGGGGTTAAGATTATAGAAATTAGGTGTATGTTAGATGATAAGAATATAGGCACTTATACCTATGATACTATTGTTGCCAAATATGTTTTTGGGACAATTACTGGCTTTGTTGACGGAACACATACCATATCTATTATTGCTAAAGATGCGGCGCTAAATCAGGCCACTGCCACTACAAAATTCTTTGTTGACCGCACAAAACCAACTATTGGGACTATTAATGTTATATATCCAACTGGACAAACACGGGTTAAAGAAGGAGATGTTGTGACCATCAAAGTAGAAGTTACTGAGACAGGGACACCGTCAGGTATTTCTCAGGTGCTATTAGATGCAAGCAATATAGGAGGAGAGGCTAATCAGGTAATGAGTCATAATGGCGATACTTATACCGCACAAGTAACCCTATCTGATACTTCCCCTAATATAGAAATAGAAAGATTGATTACAATAAAGACTACAGACCGGGCTAATAATTATAACGAGGGCACTCAAACTGTATTTATAGACAATAAACCACCTGTATTCTACTCTATTGATAGTAACAAGGATATTTATAAAGATGGAGAGACTATCATTCTAACGATTAAATTAGATTCTGGTTCTTATACCTTACGGGCAGATTTTTCAGATATAGATAGTACCTATCAGGTTGGCTCTGAAACAAGGGCTTATAATGATGGAACTTATACAATAACCTATACAATTAGTCTGAATAATACCATTCGTGATGGTAAATATTCCATTCCAGTTTTTGCCACAGACCAGGCGAATAATATTACAGAAAGGCATATTAGCATTGACCTCAACAATCTTGCTACAGGTGTATTTACTGCTCAACCAGATGAAGTAAAGAATGGGGATACAATAATATTTACCTATACTCTTCCACAAAATGGTAGTTTTACTGCCTGTATAATTAATCTATTCAACCTTGATAGCACAGTTTCTGGTACGGTAACGATGAGTGATATGGGTAATGGAATTTATAAGCTTATACACCTAATAAGTTTAGCCAATACCTGTACCAGTGGGACTAAGATAATCCACGCAAATATTTATGATACTAAAGGTAATCTATTTGGTTCAGATACAGTGGCAGTTGTTTTAGATAATCAACCGCCGGAAGTTTTAGGTACAATTTCACAAAATATCCGACCAAAACCAGTAGAAAAGGATGGTAGATTAGAGATTTATGTGGCAGAGATAGAAATATTTGGGTCTATTACAGGGGAGGCAAGATTAGTCTGGTGGAAGAGTGGGAATATAATAAGCAATAAAGTTATTATGGTAGATAGTGGGTTTTACTTTAATCATGTGCCGGTAGAAATGGGAACAAATCCTGTAACTATTTTTGTTGAGGATGAAATTGGCAATGTCGGTAGTAAGACAGTTGTCCTTTATCGGATAGAAGGTAAGGTATCTAAACCAGTTGGTGAGGCAGGTGGTGTCGTCGAAAATCCTGATGGCACTAAGGTAGAAATTCCATCTAATGCATTACTGGTTGTTATAAATATTAGTATTAATACCTTACCAGCAGAGATAGAGGCAGAAAAGAAACCAGTGAACGATAATATCCAATTATTAGGTATTCCGCATGAATTTGGTCCTTCAGGGATAGTATTTTATCAGCCAGTTAAGATGGTTTTTGTTTATACTGATGTTGACCTTGAACGATTTGCCGCCAAAGTAGGAAGACCGATTGATGAGAGTGAATTAAAGATATTTTTCTGGGATGAAGAAAGGCATGATTGGATTAAAGTAGGTGGTGTTGTAGATGCCAATAATAATACAATTTGGGTTTATGTTAATCACTTCACGATTTATGACCTTGGGATAGATACTGCTCCGCCACCTACACAACCAGCAGTTTATATCAATAGAAATCCATTTAAGTTTGGTGAAGTAACAGAATTTATGGCTGATTTACCAAATAATACAAGCAAAGTTACTGTCCGCATATTTGACCTTTCAGGGGACTTAGTGCGGGTAATAACAGAAGACCAGTCTTTAAGGGATAAGAAAGGACAATCGAGTGTTAATTTAGGTAGTTGGGATGGAATGAATGATTTTGGGAATTATGTCGGTAGTGGGATTTATATCTATCAGGTAATTATAACTTTCACAGATGGTAGCACTTATGTGAAAACTAAACCAATTGGAGTGGTGAAGTAAAGTTCCTTTTAAGAATTTCACGCAAAGGACGCAAAGAAGCGCAAAAGGACGCAAAAAAGGTTGAACGAACTTATGACAGAGAATGAGATATCATATAAAATCATCGGTGTTGCTTTAGAAATCCATAAAAAATTAGGACCAGGTTTTGTTAGAGTCAGTATATGAGAATGTTTTAGCCTATGACCTTATAAAAATAGGAATGAATGTTAAAACACAAGTTCCAATACCTTTACTTTACGAAGAAGTCAAGGAATTGTAAATAAGTTGTGAACCTTTGCGATTCTTTGCGTGAGGTCTTTGCGATTCTTTGCGTGAAATCTTTAACAACAAGGAATTATCTGTGATTTCCTGCAAAGATTCGTAGAAAAAAAGGAGGTAGGAGTAAATGTTTATTTTAGAATTATTTAAGAAGATGGGGATAGCGGTAACCGATACTATTCTTCTCCCAATCAATTTTACCCGAGATACAGTGACAAAGTTTAATCTTCAGACTATCAGACGAACTTTACAAATTGTATCAGCCGCAGAGTATGCTACCGCAAGTAGGGCATTCCCTGAGAATTTAGATGTGCCGGCGTTTAAAAGATACCTATCCCCAATTCCAAAGGTAATGCTTAAACTATCTATTAAGGAAGGTAATGACAGTAATCAGGTAACGGTTGTGGAATCAGGCGACCTTAAACCAACAGGAGATGGCAAAGTAGGTGGATATGTTTATAATTCTCTGACAGGTGATATAAAGATAAACCATACAGAAAAAGATATAGCCGGTACACCGTATAATGAATATTAATCTGAAGCCTCTTGGGTTTAAAAAATTGCCACCTGTGCGGTTAAATGTAAAATGGATAATGTAAAATGAGAAATGTAAAATGAAAATGTATAACTGAAAGGTAATGAGTCTTGCGAAGTACTAAAATTTCCCATTTTTCATTTCCTATTTTACATTTTACATTTATTTTTCCTTTGCGTCTCTGCGATGAATTAGTCTAATCGCACAGGTGGAAAAATTGTAGTAACTATTTACCCAAATGAAGTGCAAGGTAACCGAAATTGAAATAAGTGAGGTGATTCCGATGACAAAATGGTTAGTGACTCTCATTATTTTCTTAAGTTTTGTAGAAGAGGGTCTTAGTCTGCCAATAGACTTACAGTTAGGTGCCAGACCGCAAGGTATAGGTGGGGCTTTTGTGGCTATGGTAGATGATGTCAATGCCGTTTACTGGAATCCAGCCGGATTAACTCAAATTAAAACCTTCGAAGCGGCATTTATGCATGTGAACCCTTTTAGTATAGAGGAAGCAAGTATTGATTTCTCATCATTAGCCATACCAACAGGTCAGACAGGTGCGTTTGGTGTTAGCTGGATACACCAGGGAGCAGAATTAGAAGAGGGTAGGGGACAAACATATAAAAAATCTGATATGTCAGAAAATATCTTTGTGTTGTCTCTTGCCCGTAAGATTATGCCTGAACTTTCCTGTGGGGTAAATATTAAAAGATTAAGAATAGACTCTGAGATAGGTGGTGGCGGTGGATTTGGGTATGATCTGGGATTACTTTATACAACACAACATATTGCCTTTCTGAATAACCTTTCTTTTGGAATGATGGCTCGAAATGTGTTTACTGATTTAAAAGATGAATCTGTCCCTGCGACTTTGAGAATGGGTGCAGCAACAAAGGTGTATTATGACCGAGTAGGCATAGCGGCTGATATGGAAAAGAAAAAAGAAGTCAACAAAGAGAAAAATTCATATCAATTCCATTTTGGTGGTGAATATGCCATAACCCGCACTATGTTAGTTCGCTTAGGTAATGATGATGGGGATTGGACTTATGGAGTAGGATTTCTGCTTTACAACTGGGAATTAGATTATGCCTTCTATCGCATCAAAGAATATGACCTCGATTATTCCCACCGTATCTCTGCAACAATAAAGTTTTAATTATTGTGTAGATGAAGAAAAGAAGACAAAAGTCAGAAGACAGAGGACAGAGGAGGAAACAGAGAAGGTGAAGAAAGGAATGAATTAAATGTCCATAAAGGTAGATGAGTTTATAAAAAAGAAGCTTAAAAGACTTAAAGGTGTAGGGAAAGAAATATTTCCCATCCTTGTTACCCATATGATATCAGAACCAGATGCAGAGGAATATGTAAAGGAAAAGGGCATTACCCTTTATTATTCCTATGATTTTTAGTAACTATTCAGCCACTGATTCACACGGATTAGCACGGATAAATACAGAGGGCAGAGGACAGAGGGCAGAAGGCAGAGGATAGAAGACAGAGGTCAGAAGCAAGTTGTCCCCTGCTGGCGGGGGATTAAGGGGGTGGAAGTTAGGAGGAGAAAAGCCCTTCAGCCTGATTACAAACACGGAAAACGGACACGGATTACGAATTTTCAGTGTTTCATCTGTGTCCATCTGTGGCTGAATAATTGCCTTTTCCTATGCATCATAATTTATCCAGAGCCTTCTTTGAAGAGAAAAAGAGAGAATAACTGGCTATACTTTTAATTTCGTGCAAAAGTTTTAGTTGACAAATTCAAAAAAGATTATTATAATAACTTCAACAGGGTTTAAAAGATTTGAAAATAAAAGGGAGGGAAGTAAATAAAAGGAGATGTGTTGCTGATGGTTAATTGCCCTTATCCTAAATGTGGTAGAGAAGTTGAACCTGCACCAAATTTTTGCCCCTCTTGCTATGAAAAGATTATTCTCTGTCCAATCTGTAGAACTACAAACAGGAATTTAGCTACATTCTGCCATAAGTGTGGCAGGGAATTACAAGAAAGCCCGGATTATAAGATGTACAAAGCTAATCCTCAACTTACTGGTTTCTCTCCGGTGAATTCCCCCCCAGAAATTGAAGAACTAAACCTACAATGGCAGACAAACATAAATGCCGAAGTCTTCTCCTCTTTAACTACTGCCTATGGCTATATCTTTGTCTGTTCAAAAGATGGTATAGTGCATATCCTTAGACAATCTAATGGGCAAGAAATTTGCCGCCTTTCGATTCAAGAGCCTCATGAAACAAATTTGACTCCTGCTATCTTTAACTGGAGTTTCGTTAATTTAAGGAGCCATTGAGGCTATCTGAATCCTTATCAATCTGTTTATTTTGCTCAAAGATGGCAAAATTAGGCTCAAAAGTCTGATGATTTTCGACCTGTGAAATAAGTTGACCTGGGAAAACAAAATTATACTCCACTGCTTGGTGTAAGAAAAGGAGATAAGGAGATTAAGGAGATAAGGGGATATTATTCTAATTCCACTCTTCTAAAATCTGCCTTTTCTTTAGCAAAGTTTACAAGAATAGCCACCTTTACACCTGTAGCTTTTAAATAAGAGCGAACCTGAGCATAATGAGCTTTGCTTAATTCCTCCACCGTTTTTAGTTCTACTATTACCTTGCTTTCTACAAGAATATCCAATCTGTGTTTCCCAATTTCTGGTGGTGTCTGAAGATAACGCTAATAGTGAAATCTATGCAGATTTGGTGTAAAAAAGGGGATAAGGAGATAAAGGGAGATATGGAGATTATTCATAGTCCTTTCCAAAATTTTAGAATGAATTTATCTCCTTATCTCCATAATCCCCATATCTCCTTTTCTTACACTATTTCAACCTTTATGCTAGTACTGTGTTAAGTAAATTTTTTCACAGTTTTTTCTAAAGTTTTGCTGATAAAATGACGATAATTCCACGTGGGCATAGAAATTTTAAGGAGGAAAGAATTATGCAAAAAAGAT
>JBFLYA010000142.1 GCA_040757115.1 bacterium
GAAATTTATAGAAATAGGTAGAAATTGATTGTGGAAAACAACAAATTTCCATAAATTTCTATTAGTTTCTATTAATTTCAATTTTTTTAATAATATCTCCCTATCTCCTTAATCTCCATATCTCCTTCTGTTACACCACCTGAACGCTTACCAATAATGTTAGTAATAATCAACCAGCTTATAATAATCTGGCATAAAAAAGGAAATAACCATCCAAATTTTGTATAGAAAGATAAATATCTTTGTGGTGAGACTTTGCCAATTACTACTCCTTCTTCCATAACTCCAAGACTGTTGAGAACATTTCCATAGGGATCAATAATCTGGGATATTCCAGAACTTGCTATTCTTACTACAAATCTTCTATTTTCTATTGCTCTAAATACTGTCATAGCTGAATGTTGTAAATGTTGTATTCTTCCCCATCTCTTTGCATCATAAGTAGGAATAACAAGAATTTCTGCATCATGCTTTACTAAATTTCTGCTTACATAAGTATAGTCCATATCATAACAAATTTCTACTCCTATTTTTCCTAATGTAGTAGGAAAAACAGAATAAGTCTTTCCAGGTAATCCATCACTAAATAACTGAATAGGATTCATCTTATAGTACTTTCCAACCACTTTATGTTTAGGAGATATGATTATTGCTGTATTGTAAAATTCTGAAGGATCTTGAGCAACATCTGTACATCCAAGGATTAAATACGAATTAATCTCTGCTGCCAGCGAGAAAAGTATATCCAAAATCTCAGGTTCAGATAAAACATTTTCTAAAAGTGCATACTCTGGCCACACTACTAAACTTGGCTTTTTGTTACTTATTCCTTTCGTCTTTTTCAAATATCTGTCTAAGCAACTAGACTCATCTTGAATTCCAACTACAGTATATTCTCCTTCGATATTCTCAGGGATTACTGCTTTCCCATAAAGTAAAATTAAAAGAATTCCTATTGCCATTATACCCCATAAAGTAATTATTTTTCCTTTCAATCTCCAATTTTCAATAGTAAAGTAAATAACTACATTAACAATTACAATGAGAAATGATATTCCATATACTCCAAGTATACTTACTAATTGAAGAAGTAGTAAATGTTGAGTTTGAGAATACCCTAAAGTCATCCAGGAAAACTTTAGAGTCCAACATTCTGATCTAAAGAATTCTATAGCGATCCAAAGAATGGATGTTATAGCGATTGTTAAAATAGGATTATACCTTCGTATAAAAAAGGAATGTCCTGCTCCAAAAAGCCCAATGAAGAATGATAATATAGCAATTAAAGTTACTGAAGCAACCCCAAAAATCTCATATAACCAATGAAGAGTTCCTCCAAACCACACCATTCCCCATAAAAATCCTATATAAAATGCTATTCTACCGCTGACATTTTTTATTGCAAAGAAAAATGGAACTAACGCTATCCAGGCAAATATTCCTTTATTAAAAGGCGGAAAAGCCAAAATTAAAAAAATACCAGAAACTATTATTAAAAAAATTTTAATAATTATTTTCTTCATTTTCATTTTTTCTCCGTACGCAATTCCAATTCCGAGGAAGATATAGGGGATTAGGGGCAGACCTTTTGTCATTCAGGTTTGTTGCCCCCAATAGTTCCCAAAGAGATTTGTAGTGCGAGGCGTTAGCTTCGCTTCTGGCAAGCCAAAAGGCGAACTTAAAGGTTCGCACTATATTTATGGGATGTCAGAGGTTAATTCGTATCCATTTGTGGCTAATTTCCTTGTAACCGTTCAGGGCTATACATTAGAAATGTAAACAAGGAGAAATGGGGAAAAGGGAGAATTGGCTCAAACTTTTCCTTGCTCCACCCTTCGGACATCAATCCTGGAGTCTGCAAAATTTGTAACCGTTCACCGCAGAGACACAGAGACGCAGAGAAGAAAATTAAAATTTATGGACAATAGGCTTAACATCCCTGATTTTCATCAATGCAAGCTCTTGAGTCCAACAACATTAAACTTGCCCTGATGAAAATCAGGGATGGATTAACAAATCTGGCTTGCCGGCTGAACATTCGGCAAGCAGGTCCTATGTATTTCAATGGCTACACCAATAATCTTTTCTGTTATCTGATTTATTTCCATATCTTCTCTGTTGCTCTGCGTCTCTGCGGTAAATTACCACCTGAACGGTTACTCTTTTCTGTTATCTGATTTATTTCCATGTCTTCTCTGTTCCTCTGCGTCTGTGCGGTGAATTACCACCTGAACGGTTACCCTGAACGATTACGATAATTTATCAAATTTCACTTCGTGTCCTTCGTGGTGAATAGTTACAAACTATTTTTATATTCGGTCGAAAACTTTCTATCTCATCGAGTCAACTATTTGTCTAATCCCAGTATCTTCCGGGTGGTATCTTAAATAGAGTTCAAATTCACTTTTTGCCTTCTGATATGAGGCAATTGCTTCATTAATTGGTCCTTTTACTCTTTTTGTTTCAGCATCTCTAAAATAAGCCGCGCCTAAATCCCGATGGACATCAATATTTTTAGGGTCTATTTTGACTATTTCTTCAAATGCCTTTGCCGATTCCTCAAATTTTCCATAGTTAAAATAGACCTCACCTAATCTATGATGGGCATTAATTAATGTTGGGTCAATGGCTAGGGCAGATTTTAACCACTTAATTGCATTTTCATTGTCTTTTTTCCGGAAGTAAATATCGCCAATTGTTACTTGACATTGTCCCTCATTTGGTCTCATCTTCGCCACTGTTTTATATACCTCAATCGCCTTATCATACTCGTTATCTTTAGAATATAATGCACCTAAATTATTAAGCGGTTCAGCAAAGACAATATTATATTTTAATGCGGTTAGATAGGCATCAATCGCCTTTTGTTTGGCTGTTTTAGAACCGACATCGTATTCTAAGGCATAGGTAGCACCTAAAATATTATAAAAATAACCATCTTTGGGATTAACCTTAAAGGCATCTTTTATCCGATTATGTGTCTTATAAATCCATTCCTTTTTTAATTCTATTTGATTCATCGGAATAGAGGCGGCTTTTTTATAATAGGTGTAGGTCAACTCACCATAGTAATGTCTTTCTCTGAAATTGAGTTGGGTGGCTTTTTCATACATCTTTAAAGCGGTATCTAAATCCTGGTCATGGATTGCCTTCTCCCCTTTATTAAAATAACAATCTGCTCGATATGGGAAAAGAGAAAGGTAGGCTAATAAACATACCATAAATACAACTAAAGTAGATAGAGCGATTTGAGCAGGTGTAAATTGAATAGAGGCAGAAGTTTTTTTAGGTGTTTCCTGTTCTATTTTTTCCTGGCTAAGATTGGTATAGCCGCAAATGACCATCGTCAACCCCATTAATGTCCAGAAAAAGGGTGTAAAAGAAATCACGGCAAAGGCAAATTGATTTTGAATAATATAGGAGACAAAGGCAGAGAAAAACCCAGCAATTAAGACTTTATCTGCTGGTGAGGGACTTTGTCTATATCCTTTAATTGCCAGATAACTAAAGGCAAGTATTAACCAGAAATAAATGGCTAATCCAACTAAACCTTTTGTCACGCCAGTATCGAATACTTCATTATGAGCCCTATCGTAATCAACATTTGCTCCTTCTAATTTTTCCATCCCCGGCAGTTCAAAAGCCGGATATACCCATTTCATCGTATCTACTCCTACCCCAAATACCAATCCACAAAAAGGAAAGGTGAGTGGGCCACGAATTGGGCCATCTTGAGGATAGCGTGCCATAATTATTGCTGAATTTCGCCAGATAAAATATCGAGAGCCAAGTGCTCCGACAAGTTTATTGGTTAACCAGCCTTCTTTTATCTGATTAGCCTTTTCTGGAGATGCGTCTTTGTCAATAAGTATTGTTTTGAGCTGTTCACCTTTTTCTTGCTGAGCTGATTTAAAAACATTAACTATTCGTTCGCCTAATGAATTTGGTTGAAGGCAAAGATAAGTAGTCAGGATAAAAAATGATAGACCAAAAACAATTATCCTTTTTCGAGTATAAACAAGTGCCTTTTTAGCCCACAAAATAGCAAAAATAATCATTCCGGCTACTAAACCAGTCAGAGGACCACGACTTTTGGCTATGAATAAGGATGCATACATTGTTATCAAGGCTATCCCAAATATCCAGATTTTTATTGTTTCAATCCCTATTTTTTGCTCTCTAACGATTTTTTTCTTCTTATCTTTTTTCTTAGTAATGACTTTTTTAACCTCTTCTTTCAAGAAGAAGTATCCTAATGCCACCGGGATAAGCATTCCTAAATATGCCCCCAGAAATATAGGATTACCGAAAGTAGATACGGCTCTTTCTGAAACATCTGCGGCCCAGGAAATAGGGTCAAGTCCTGCCCGTTGAATGAATGTGTAAAAAGAGACAATAAATCCTATACCTATGTTGAGATAAACAGTTAGATGAAGTAATTTGCGATTATTATGTAATAAATTAGTCGCAGTGAAAAATAGCAGGACATAACTAATTGTTGTTGTCAACCCTTCATGTCTTTTGTAGGCACCGACTAAACTTGTAAATGGGTCAACAGAGCATATAGTTGAGGCAATACTGCTTAAAAGAAAGGCTAATACGGGTATATCTAATGGACTTCGCACAAAGTTAGATTCTCTGGTAAGAATTATTCGTAAAAGCCAGGCGCCAATTATCACTAAAGAAAATAGACGCAATAAAGTCATCTTTGGAACATCAAATACACCTCGACAATGAGTATCAAAATAAAGAGGAACCAGAGTGAGGAGTCCCAGGAAACTCCATTTGATTATTTTATTGCAAATATCGTCTATTTTTCTCTTATTCATCTTTTTCACCTGAAAATAGGAAGTAGAAAGTAGAGAGTAGAGAGTAGAAAGTAGAAAGTAAAAAAAACATCACTCCTCACGCCTATCTCCTTACCTCCCACCTTCTATCTCCTACCTACTATCTATTTTCATCCTCCTTTGTGCCCACTCCCTGTGGGCATGCTCGTTTTTCCTGCTGATACCTGATGGCTGAATGCTTACTAAAGAAAACTATCTATTTTCTTCTTCAACTCATTTTCTGAAATTAATCCTATTGTTTTATTAATTTCTTTGCCATCTTTAAAAAATATTAATGTCGGAATACTCATAATCATATATTTTGTAGCAATGTTTGTGTTTTCATCGACATTCAATTTAGCGACTATTATTCTTCCTGCATATTCGTTAGCTACCTTTTCAATTATGGGTGTAAGTCTTTGGCAGGGACCACACCACTCTGCCCAAAAATCTATGACTAATAGTTCTCTGGACTTAAGCAATTCATCGAAATTACTATCCGTTGCGGTGACTAAACCTTTTCCC
This sequence comes from bacterium, assembly GCA_040757115.1. Lineage (NCBI taxonomy): Bacteria > bacterium. The sequence continues at coordinate 5,352 of JBFLYA010000142.1, forward strand.
ATTGTTTTTTACCTCCTGTTTTTTTATTTCCCACACTCTTCTACTTTGCCCTTTAAAACCTCAATTCCATGAGGGATGGCGGGTAAGATAAGTTCTAAACATTCCCGGACAGCTTTTGGGCTGCCTGGTAGATTAATAATCAAACTTTGTTTTCGGACACCCGCAATAGCCCTTGATAGAAGTGCGTGAGGATTATATTTGAATCCTATCGTCCGCATTATTTCCCCAAAACCTAACACTTCTTTTTCAATTACCTCGCTGGTAGCCTCTGGAGTTACATCTCGTGGAGATAATCCAGTTCCACCCGTAGTCAATACCATTTCACAACCTGCCTGGTCTATCAAACTTTTTAAACTATCAATAATCACCTCTTTTTCATCCGGGATGATTTTATATTCAATTACCTCTCCATTTAATCTTGCGATAATTTCAGCAATTACTTTTCCGCTTTTATCTTTCCGTTCTCCTTTAGCCCCTTTATCGCTAATAGTCAAAATGCCAACTTTAATCATTTTTTTGTCCTCAATTTAACCACGCAGGTGGTAATTTACCGCAGAGACGCAGAGGAACAGAGAAATAAATTAGATAACAGAAAAGATTATTGAGGCAATCATTCTCCTACATCGGACATCAAAATCAAATTGTTAATCAATTATGATATGTCGGTTCTCAAAAGCTTGCACTGATGAAAATCCGTGATGGAATTCTGCGTCTCGTCCATAGTTTTAATTTTTTCTCTGCGTCTCTGCGGTGAACGATTACTAATTGTTCATCCTTTTCTTTTATGATTGAGCATAAATAATCAAAAATATTCTGAAGATCTTGACTCAATCTTTCTCCTTTAAAGTCATAATAAAGGTCAACGATTGCCATTCTAATATCTTCAACAGCTTCATATTCACTTTCTCCACAGCCATAAACATCTAAATCTGGGGTATAGGTAATAAACTGATAGCCATCATACTCTAAAGATACGGGAATGGAAGCACATAGGTGGAGAGCGGGATGATGAAGGCTGTTTATAAACAATACCTTTTTCTTTTCTATATTTTTGATAATCTCCTTTAACCCTTTAATCTCTAAACTAACCTCTTTTTCTAAAATAGCCATTTTTATATCTCCTATGAATTAATCTGTGACTACATAATTCATTCCATTGCTCTCAATTTATCCAATCTTTCCTTAATCTTTGCCTCATATCCTTGATTTGTAGGTTGATAATAGGTTTTGTTTTTATCAGGGATATACTTTTGTTGAACAAAGTGGTCTTTAAAGTTATGTGGATATTTATAATCTATGCCATAGCCTAATTTTTTCGCCCCTTTGTAATGTGTATCACGGAGGGGTTTTGGGACTTCCTTTGTTTTTTCTGTGGTTACATCCTTCATTGCTGCCTCAATGCCAAGATAAGCGGCATTGCTTTTCGGGGCAGAGGCAATGTAAGTAACCGCCTGGGCTAAAGGGATTTTAGCCTCTGGCATTCCAATAAATTCTAATGCTTGAAATGCGGCTGTTGCCACGACCAATGCCTGTGGGTCGGCATTCCCCACATCTTCAGCCGCACAAATCAGTATTCTCCGGGCAATAAATCGTGGGTCTTCTCCAGCATAAATCATCTTCGCTAACCAATACAAAGCCGCATCCGGGTCACTACCACGCATACTCTTAATAAAAGCTGAGATAGTATCGTAATGTGCATCACCATCCTGGTCATAAACAACAGATTTTTGTTGAATAGACTCCTCAGATACCTTCAAGGTAAAATAAATCTTACTGTTTTTAGGTGGTGTAGTTAAAACGCCAATTTCTAAGGCATTTAGTGCCCGTCTGGCATCTCCATCTGAAATTTTTATCAAGTGCTCTAATGCTTTCTTATCCATTATCACTTCATACTTCCCTAATCCTCTTTCTTTATCTTTAAGGCTATTGATTAAAATCGTTTCTATTTCTTGTGAATTTAGTGGATTAAGTTGAAAAATCTGAGCTCGAGATAAAATTGGTGAACTAATCGTAAAAAATGGATTTTGTGTTGTGGTGCCAATTAATGAAATATTCCCTTCTTCTACATCTGGTAATAGGGCATCTTGTTGAGGCTTATTAAATCGGTGAATTTCTTCGATGAGCAAGATGGTCTTTTTTGCCTCAAATCTTTTGCGGTCTTGTGCTTGTTGAAGAAATTGACGGACCTCAACCACACCAGAAGTAACCGCATTTAATCTCTCAAAGTAAGAATTAGTCGTATTGGCTATAACTTGAGCCAGGGCTGTTTTCCCACAACCAGGTGGTCCATAAAGTATGATCGAGGTTATGCGGTCAGATTCAATTGCCCGTCTGAGTAATTTCCCTTCGCCTATGATATGTTGTTGTCCGACAAATTCAGTTAAATTTCTCGGTCGCATCCGCACCGCTAACGGTTGGTTAATTTTTTGTCTTTGTTCATCAAATAATTCCATCTTTTACCCAATTTTCTACTTTTAACCCTGCTATCCGTCCAAAGTGATTTATATTATTGGTGATTTTCACTCTTTCAATTTTATTCCACAAGTCTGATTTTACCTATTAGAATCTTTTTTGCCTTTCTTTTGCCATAAATAAATTCTTTCTCTTTACCAGCTATCTCTACTTTTTTTCCAACAAATTCCTGTAAGTCTATCTCATTATTCACTGGTGAGTGAAGTTGATAGCGTGTGTACCATAGTTCTAAGAAATAGCGATGGTATTCTTCTTTTGACTTACTCCATTTTTTCTTCCCTTTGTCATAGATAGTCCCGATATAGTTTTTTTCCAGTGCATTGTATTTTTGATAAGACGCCTCTTCATTCAATATATTCATCCACTCGCTTTTCGGTTTAATCGCACAAGATGATAATAAACCTATAAGCACAATAGGTAGCAAATATTTCATTTTTTATACCTTATAGTTCTTTTAGTTTTTTAGGCTCAGTCGCGATAGCGATTTTTTCTGCACCCGCAATTTTGGCTAAATCCATTATCTTCACTGCGTTGCCTAATAGAACATCCTGGTCTCCATTAATGATGACGAATTTATCTTTTTCTGTCTCAAGTTTTTCTTTAAGGTAGTTAAGTAAATTTTCAGCGGAGATTTCTTCTTTACCGACATATATTTTATTTTCTTTTGTGACGGTGATGATAATTCCTTCAGATTGAGCCTCAGTAACGGTTGATGAAGGCAATTTAACCTTTACACCCGATTGAATAAGTAGAGGTGTTGCAATCATAAAGATAACCAGAAGAACTAAAAACACATCTGTTAGTGGGGTAATATTTATCTCCCACATCACATCGTCTCTTTTAATATCCCCTTCATGCATTGTTTTCTCCTGAAAATAGGAAGTAGAGAGTAGAGAGTAGAAAGTAAAGAAAACATCACTCCTCACGCCTATCTCCTTACCTCCCACCTTCTATTTCCTACCACTATTTTCATCCTCCTTTTTCCTGAAAATAGGAAGTAGGAAGTAGAAAGTAGAAAGTAGAAAGTAAAGGAAACATCACTCCTCACGCTTATCTCCTTAACTCCCACCTTCTATCTCCTACCACTATTTTCATCCTTCTTTGTGTCCACCCTGTGGACATGGCCGTTTCTCCTTAGTTTTGGTAATTGGTAACTGATAATAAAGGGTAATTAGTTATTAATTACCAGTTACCTGCTTTTAATTTCGTCAAACCTTATATAGAATACAATAATCTGGTTTAAAAGTCAATGTTTTTTTACAAAAAAATAAAAAAAGTTATTGACATTTTTGCGGGGGAGGGTATAATTAAATGCAGGATGGTAAGAAAAGCGACCTTTGCGACCTTGCGAGAGAAAGATGATGGGGTCAGACCTAAACGGTAACTAATTATTCACCATTCACCATTCACAATTTCTTCCCTAAATTTCCTTAATAATGGTGAATTGTCAATTGTGAATTGTGAATTATCACTCTTCACGGTGTCAAGCAAACCTGGCCCAAGAGTTCGATGCACCGCTATAGCGCATCCAATGACTCTATTCGATAATTCATCAAATTTCACTTCGTGCTCTCCGTACCCTTCGTGGTGAATAGTTACAATGGTAAAATATTTAGTAAGCGTTCAGGTGGTGTAACAAAAGGAGATGTGGAGATTAAGGAGATAGGGAGATATTATTAAAAAAAATTGAAATTAATAGAAACTAATAGAAATTTATGGAAATTTGTTGTTTTCCACAATCAATTTCTACCTATTTCTATAAATTTCAATCTATTTCTATTATCTTATCTCCATATCACTCTTAT
>JBFLYA010000143.1 GCA_040757115.1 bacterium
GTGCGGTTAAATGTAAAATGAAAAATGTAAAATGTATAACTGAAAGGTAATGAGTCTTGCGAAGGAGTGAAATTTCCCATTTTTCATTTCCTATTTTACATTTTACATTTATTTTTCCTTTGCGTCTTGGCGATGAATTAGTCTAATCGCACAGGTGGGGATTTTTCCGTGTTTCATCCGTGTCCATCTGTGGCTGAACGGTTACCGATTTGGTTTATAATTCTTCGTGCCCTTCGTGTTCTTCGTGGTTTTTAAAGATGTGAGGAAGGTTAATCTAACCGCACAGGTGGAAATTTTTTCCCTTATTTCCCTTTGCGTTCTTTGCGTGCTTGGCGTGAAACTTCCTTTCTCCTGAAAATAGGCTGAAGGCGAAAGGTTTAAGGCTGAAGATTTTTTATCCTATATCCTTCAGCCTATAGCCTATTTTTCATCGCTCTGTCCTCCGCAGGTTAATGTTCATTCCCCCAAATGATTGAACCATTACTAAAATAGTATTTCTACTGCTTGATAAGGACATGCCTTCAGGCAGAGCCCACACAGGATACAGTGTTCAGCCTCAAATGAGACTTCCATCTTTTCCCGGTTAACTCTTAAAGCCTCAGAAGGACACAAAGGAATACAGGCAGTACAATGAGTACATTTCCCCTCATTCCATCGAACATCCTGAGCTAAGGGTTGGATAGTTACTCCTAATTCTTTAAGATAGTCCATTCCTTTATGAAATTCGTCTTTTTGCCCGCTTATTTCCATGACTAATCTTCCTTCTTCATCAGGATTAACCTTAGCACTAAGAATATTAACCATCAAATCATAGTTTTTGATTAATCGGTAAGTAATTGGTTGTTCAACAGTTTGTTTGGGAAAGGTTAACACAATTCGCTTTTTAATCATACTTTTCACCTCCTATTCCATTTCCTGCTATTCCATTTCCTGTAACTGTTCAGGATATAGCCACAGAGTCACAGAGAACACAGAGGGAATATATAACTACGAATGAACACAAATACAAAAAAATTGTAGTACGAGGCTTTAGCCTCGCTTCTGGCAAGCCAAAAGGCGAACCTAAAGATTCGCACTACATTTATGGGATGTCAGAGGTTAATTCGTGTGCATTTGTGGTTAATTTCCTTAATTCTCTGTGAACTCTGTGCCTCTGTGGCTGAACGGTTACGATTTCTCCTATTTTTTACTTTCTCCTCCGTTTTATCCATACTAATCCGTGTTAATCAGTGGCTGAATAGTTACTAAAACTTATGAATTTATCTGGGTAAATAATCGCTATTTCTTTTAATAACGCTTTTTAAAGTAGCTATCTTTAATCTTAAATCCGAACTATCTATCTGGTGATTAGCTATCATCTTTTTTACTTCACTAATAGCATCTTCGATTAAACTAACTGGCATAAAATTACAAACCAGGCAATAAAAATTTATTGAGTAACCATCATCATAATTATCTAATAGATATTTTAAGAGTGAGTGTTTTCCCTTTTGTTCTTTAAGCATAAATTCTATCCCAATCTCTTTAATTCTATCCAGATTAGGTCTTCTTAGTTTATGAAACCTTTGACCTGGTAATGGTAATAATCTTTCACAGGGATATTCTTCACAATCAGCACAGGTTACAAGATACTTTTGTAGAACGCAACATTGAAATATTCCACACCAGGTATTCGTCTCAATCAATTTACAACCGGGGCATTTATTCCTATCTTTAGTGTGAAATCTTGGGCAAAGATAACAATCTAATCCACAGGCACCAATAAGTTTTTGTTCTTCTCTATCCATAATTATCGCCTTTGCATCAAGTTAATAGGGACGCAGATTTGCGCAGATTATCAGGATAATAAAAACTAAATAATCTGCGAATATCTTTATAAAATCTGGAGTTATGCCTTTTGTTTAACTTTGGGATTATGTCCGAAATTAAATAATTGTGCAAGTTCAATCTATCGCTTTAAGATAATTTAGAAGTTGTACCTCAAGTTCATCAGCAAGGCATTTTATGATTCTTGGTCAAATTTTATGTTTAAAATCTTAAAAATCTGCGTTCATCTGCGTCCAACAAAAAGGAAATTCCTATACGATTAAATCTTACGGCTGATACCCGAATGCTGACAGTTGTAGCTGTTTATTCAGATAAATAACTACTACGCCATTGAAAAAACCAGTGACTAACGAAGACAAAAGGAATAGAGGCACAAGATAAAAACAACCCGAATGTTTGATTAAAATAAAATAGGCAACGACAATTTGAGTTAAATTATTAGCCACAGCACCAATAATACTTATCCCAATGAAACTAAATATCTTTTTACCGACCTTGTAAAATATCGCCATCACTATGGCTGAAATCACTCCACCGCTAAATCCTAAAATAAACGCTGGAGAAAATAAACTGCCTCTTAACAAACTGCTTAAAACACTTCGTAGTCCTGCTACAACCACGCCTCCTTTGATGCCAAATAAGATTATGGCGATTAAAGTTACGATATTAGCTAATCCAATCCTTAGCCAGGGGAACATCGGTGGCAGGTAGGTATTTTCTAAAGTATTTAATACCGTAGCCAATGAGACTAAAACGGCTATTTGGGCTAATTTTTTGGTTCTGGATATAAGGTATAGTTGTTCGTTGTTCAATCTCTTCATTCTTCACTCCTTAGTTGTAACCGTTCAGGGATATAACCACAGAGTCACAGAGAACACAGAGGGAATATATAACCACGAATGAACACGGATAATAAAAAGATTCGACCTGTGCGGTTAAATGTAAAATGGATAACTGAAAGGTAATGAGTTTTGCGAAGTCCTAAAATTTCCCATTTTTCATTTCCTATTTTACATTTTACATTTATTTTTCCTTTGCGTCTCTGCGATGAATTAGTCTAATCGCACAGGTGGGAAAGATTTGTAGTGCGAGGCTTTAGCCTCGCTTCTGGCAAGCAGGAAAGCGAACCTAAAGGTTCGCACTACATTTATCGAATGGCACAGGTTAATTCGTGTCCATTTGTGGCTAATTTCTCTAATTCTCTGTGAACTCTGTGCCTCTGTGGCTGAATTAAGGAAATTTACTTAATTTTATTTTATTTTTAATCCCTGGCGAAACCATTATTCCAGAATCTGAGACAATAATGCCTTCCACTGTGTCTAATTTTTCAATCAATTCCATTCCTGCTTTCTCACCTAAGACAAATACTGCGGTAGAAAGAATATCCGCAATCATTGCCGACGGCGTGATTATCGTCACACTTATGCATAGATTTGCTGGATAGCCGCTTTTGGGGTCAATGATATGATGGTATCTTCTGCCCTTGTCGATAAAGAAGTGTTCGTAATCACCTGATGTCGCCACAGCCATATTTTTTAGAGGAAAAGCACCTAAAATTTCATTTGCTTTGCGTGGATGCTGAATTCCAATCTGCCAGAGTTTTCCATAAGGATTTTTACCAATAGCCTTAATGTTTCTCCCAATATCCACCAAGGCATCTTTAATTCCAGCCGATTCAATAATGTCAATTGCTTCTTCTACGGCATAGCCTTTGGCTACACCGCCTAAATCTATTTTCATCCCTTCAAGTCCTAAAACAACCTCCCGATTTCGCGGGTTTAATTTCACCTGCCGATAATCAACCAATATTGCCTTTTGGGCAATTTTATCTCGTGTCGGAACTATCCCTTTATCTTCTCTGAATCCCCATAATTCTGTAACCGGTCCAATCGTTACATCAAACGCACCAGTGCTTAAATTAGAATAGGCTACGGACTTTTCCAGAACATAAAAAAGGTCTTTACTAACCTTCATCTTTTTATTACGGTTAAGAATGGATAACTCACTCTCAGGATTGTGACTTGACATTTTATCTTCAATCTCTTTAATCCGTTCAAAACATCTTTTAATCGTTCCTTCTGCACGGAGCGGGTCATCATCTATTACCTTAATTTCAGCGATTGTGCCCATTACCACTTGAGTTTTAGAGAAAAGTTGCTTTTTCTCCCCACAACCTGAACTGAAAGTAAGAAGTAAAATAAATCCAATATTCAACAGCCAAAATCCAAAATTTTTTTTACAATCCCACGCCATAAATCACCTCCTGACAATATTCACATTTACCATTTTTTATCTTATACTCGGTCAATGAATATCCCTCTCGAATAATCAGTTTTTTCTTACAATTAGGACAAAAGGTAGTGTTTGTATCTATATCCCAGATATTTCCCAGATAGACATATTTTAATTTTAAAATAGCAATCTCGTAAGCCTTTTTCAGGGTTGATACTGGTGTAGGCGGAAGAGTCATTTTATATTGTGGGTAATATTTTGAAAAATGAGTCGGCGTATCATCCCCTAATTCATTTGCTATCCAGTTCACTAATTCCTGTAATATTTCTTCGTTATCATTTAAAGTAGGAATAATCAAGTTGGTGACTTCGACCAATTTACCTTTTTCTCTCGATAATTTAGCGGTATTTAGAACAGGGGATAGTTCTCCTTTGGAATATTTCGTATAAAACTTTGGTTCAAAAGATTTTATATCAATATTAAGGGCATCAATATAAGGTAATAATTCTAACAACGGTTCAGGATTAACAGAGCCGTTAGTGACCAGAACATTGGTTAATTCCTGTTCTTTAGCTAATTTAGCTGTTTCTAAGACATATTCGAACCAGATGAATGGTTCAGTATAGGTATAGGAAATGCCACTGGACTTTTCTTCTTTTGCCAGTATAACTGCCTGGTGAGGGCTAAGTTTTTGAGTTTTTGCATCTATGTTTTGTGAGATATGCCAATTCTGGCAAAAATCACAGGCAAAATTACATCCAACTGTGCCTAATGAAAGGATTTCACTGCCTGGATAAAAATGGTAGAGTGGTTTTTTTTCAATCGGGTCCATTGCAATTGCAGAGCATTCTTCGTAGATTTTAGAATAAAGCGTGCCCTCAAGATTTATCCTGACCCGACAAAAACCTACCTTGCCTTGCCCAATAATGCACATTTTGGGACATAAAAGGCATTTAACCTTGTTATTCTCCTCTAATTTTTCGTAGTATAAAGCTTGTTTCATAATTACATTTCACCAGGAAGTTTTTCTTTTAATTCTAACTGAACCAGATACTCACCTTTTATCTTCTCAAAGTTAACTCCGTCGTTTGAAAAATAACTTCGACCAAAATTATAATAATTATCAATCAATATTTGAACATTGGCTAATTCAGTTACTTTAAAGATAATTGTATTTTTGCCATTTTTTAAAAGGGAAGGTTTTATGTCAATACTTGCCGTTCTTGTAAAATTACCATAGGTAATATAGGCACAACTAATTTTAGGTAGGTCATAGCCATTGACATTTATTAGCAACTCTCCTTTATCATTTGCCGAGTAATAAATTCCTAATCCAGCGGTTTTAACCTTAGATAAATCGCAATTAACCACAAGTTCCTTTTTAATAGTCTTATTCGGAGAATCGAGTATTCCTGTTTTATCTCCATGCCAATCGCCGCTGTTATCACGAATGACATATCCATATCGTTTCTCAATACAAAATCCATCTGGATGAGTTAGCGGATATGTCCAACCTAAAAAGGTATTAAAATTAACCAGCGAGTAAATGAGACAAAAGATGATAAAAGAGATAATTACTGGTTTATATTTTTTCTGCTGAATATGATGATACCAAAAATAAAGAGTATAACCAGAAAAAATAATCAAATAAGGAACGAATGGCACACGAAACCTTGCCATAACAAAAAATAACAAAATAGCACTCATATATCCAATCATTACTAAAACTAAAAGCAAGATATTTTTATTTAACCTCCGTAGAGACAGACAAATTCCCATTATTCCCAGTGAGGCAACAAGTCCGAATTGTAACATCAATTTTAATAGCGGGACAGATTTTTCAAATCGTGAATAAACAATATCATTATCAGGAATCTCATATCCACTCCAGAATATTGTCCATTTTTTATATAAAAGCCAGAGGTATTTATGGGGTTTTTCTTTTATAAACCTGACCGCATCCCGCATCCAGAAGCCCTCATCATCTTTACCCTTTAGATTATCCGCATACGGCGGAATGTAATATATCCCTTCTGAATCCTCATTATTCCCAGCCCAGAAGGTTACCGGTCCTGACTGAGTTAAAAGGATAAATTTGCCACTATAAATATAATTACGGATAGTCACCGGCGAAATGGCAAGTGCGGTTCCTAAGAGAATAAAGAAAGAGGCGATTAAAAATCTCTTTTTTAAGCCAAAAACAACCAATACCCATAACAATAAAAAAGGTAAGACGAAAAGTGTTGTTGCCCTTGATAAAGCAGAAAGGCCTATCACGATTCCTGTTATCAGATACCATTTTATCGAATTCTTTTCCACACTCTTTAAAAGGAGAAATGAACTCAAGAACAGGGTAAATGTATCTAATACCGGTGTCAGGATAGTGGTTTCATAGACCATAAAGATACCATAAAATGTACATAACAAAAGGGCAATTAATCCAACCGTTTGATTAAAGATGCGTGTCCCCACTAAATACACCAGGAAATAACTCCCGCAACCAACAAATATCTGGAATATTACTGCTCTAAAAGGCTCAGTGCCAACAATCAAATATACCAGGGCTAAGAAATAATAATATAAAGGGTTAAATGAATAAGGGGATTTAGGCAATTCACCATTTAATAGCAGTCTGGCTAATCCGTCATACGAACCTGCATCTGTGCCTTCAAAATGTAAAAAATTTGGGTCATTACTCTTTACCTGAAAAAGATAAATCAATCTTAAAATAATAGCCGCCACAAGGAGACAGATAAGAATAATTTTATCCTTCGAGATGGAGAGTGGGAAAGATGAAGGCTTGCGGTAATTTTTAGACGGATGTTCTTTTTTCTTTTTAGACTTTTTTTTCATATTGACATTATAGCATCTCTGAATAGTTATGTCAATAAAAATAAAGGTAAGCGTTCAGCCAAAGACCAGAGAGCATAGACTATAGACTATAGACCATAGACTATAGACCAAGGAACCGATGAAAAGCAAGTTTATTCCCCCTTAAATTCGGGACTCGGGACTGGGGGTTCGAGATTCGGGAAGGCTGGTAGCCACAGACTTCAGCCTGATTTCTCCTGAAAATAGGAAGTAGAAAGTAGAAAGTAAAGAAAACATCACTCCTCACGCCTATCTCCTTACCTCCCACCTTCTATCTCCTACCCCTATTTTCATCCTCCTCGTATATTTTTAATGCCTTCTTTCGTTAGTACATCAACCTTTTTTCCAAATAAGTTTTCAAGATATTCCACAAATCTAATAAATTTGAACCCTATTGGTTGCTTGAATTCAACAACTATATCTAAATCACTATCCTTTGTCAGAGTCCCAGTTACCACTGAGCCAAAAATACCGATTTTGGAAACACCATATTCAGTCGCTAAAACATTATAATATTTCCTTATTAAATGTGTCACTTCTTTTTTATCCATTGTCCTTTACCTAAATCATATTTTACGGCTAACGATAAAGTTCAGGTGCGGCGGGGAGAATTACCACAAAAGTTTGATAGCAAGATAAAACTTTGAGAGACCACAAAACTCTAATTACGGCACAGCCCCCACCGTCAACTGCAACGCAGGGTTAGACAAAAGCTCTCATTCGCTGTCTTTTCCTTTTCCTCTGCCTCACCGAATTATTGTGCATTCCACATTCACGGTTTGCCCCTAAAATATCTCCCTCCTTTTTATATTTTGCCTAACAATTTGTTAGACATCAAATAGGGGAAATGTCCCTCTATTTCCCCTTTATTTCCACTCTATTTCCTCAGTCAGGCAAAAGATTTTAATCTTTGCTTGCCACATAAGCACCAAAGATTATGGCTCCAATTACGAGGATGTCCAAACCGATCAAGAGTAACAAGTAAGTTGTGTCAAGATCAGAAGGATACAGAAGCCAGCCAGTGAGAGAAAGGCCGCCAATAAGAATAGCCAAAGTTGTAAGAGCAAAAAAAAGGACAGTCTTATTGACTTCTTTAAACATCTTGCTTGTAAGGTAGACAGACAAGCATGCGGCGATAAAGCTGCCTATGGCTCTGCCTATATTAGGCCCTGCAGCTACCCATTCCCCGTGTATTGACTCTCTTGCCTCAAAAATATTTGCCAACAAGAACCACGAAGGCAAGAAGAAGATATATAGCACTATAACAGCGAAAACATTCTTCATGTTTTGTTACTCCTAACGGTGCGGAGCAGGAACGAGTTATTGCGATTGCGAGTTGTCTACATCCGTCTTGTTTGCCGAATCTTTCCTTGCATGCTTCACTTTCAGAACGAAAATAGATACCATCGCCACTACGATTGTGGCAACATTGACAACTGACCATATTTCCCTTGTGAGGTGAACTCGGATGATTGGGTTATATATCACCGCAGTAACGCCAAGAACCCACACCACACCTTGCTTCTCTTGGGCAAGTGACTGAATGGCGAGGTAAGCAAAGATGGCACAACACACCCACCGCAGAAGGATGTAGTATCCGTAGGGGTTCTCTGGGTTGAGCGCCCACAGCAGCATTGCGCTTGAAATGACTTGGGGTATCCAGATTCGTTTCATGTTTTCCTCGTCTAACGTTTTGCGTAACCGGCTCTGCAAAAAGCAGAGTGAGGAACGAACGCCAACGCCACTTTTGCCGTCCGTGTGGACGCAATTGATAATAATTAAAAGGCACTTGAAATCGATCGTACAGTATGATATAATACCAATGAGTTTATCGCTTTAACCACACCTGGATATATATGGGAAACATTAATGGCTTAACCTTCTCCTCTGAGAGGCTAAATAACCTTCAGAGGCATACATATCCAGTATGTGGCCTGGAAGGCGCTCGGGTTGCTCTCCAGCATTGCCCTATCCTCCTCCCAGGGGAGAAAGTTAAGAGTGTAACCATAGATTCTATTTATATTATAGCCTTTTCTTTAGCTTGCGTCAAGAATTATTTTCATAGGCATCAGACTTATTTACCTTTTCTAACACAAAAATTGTGGAGGAACATATCTCTTATGTCCCTCTTTAAGGTCGATTTAGAAAATTGACCAATAAATCAAAATTTATTAGTATTAAGGAGGCCCATCATGAAATATCTTGCTTTAGACGCTCATAGCAACTTTTGTTCATTTGGTGTCCTTTCTGAGGACAATAAGATTCTTACCTGCATCGATATTGAAACAAGTGAGATGAATCTGATTAATGCAATCCAAAGTGTTTCTGGAACCAAAACACTCGTAGTAGAAGAATCACCATTAGCCCATTGGAGGTATGTGCGAATTTTATGAAGATAAAAAAGAAGTAAAGAAAAACGGCTAACATTCCGAAATACAATATGAGAAGTAAAAATTATATTGTATTAAAAGGAGGATATGTTAGCTATGTATATTATCGGCAATTTGGTGGAAGAAATTAAAGTTCAAGATGAAGTTAAGGTAGCATATTGTACTAAATGTGGATCGACTTTTGTTGGAGAGAACAGAATCTATACACGGAATGTCAAACAAGGCAAATTCCAGGGTGGAGAAATAGCAAAAGAGGAGG
>JBFLYA010000144.1 GCA_040757115.1 bacterium
CTCTCATAAGATTCAATGATAGTGATGTAAAGAAAGATATAGACAATGTTTTAAGGGCAATTGAAGGATGGATTGAACAATCACAACCCCCTAACCCCCTTTATTAAGGGGGAATTGCCTGGAAACCCGGGGTAAGTGTAGCCTCCCTCTGGGTAGAGGGGAAAAAGTAAAATTGCCCTCCACCCCTATTTAAAAGGGGTGAAAATCAAGAAAAAGCAAGAAATTGACATTTGCAACTCTTTTGAAATCAAGGAGTTATATAGTAGGAGGGCAATAAGAAAAAAGCGTATTTGTAACTTCTTGTTAATCAAGGAGTTATGAATTTCGTGAAAGGCTGTAATAAAAATAAAAAGGAGGTAAACTATCATGTTAAAGAAAAATATTATGATAGTAGTATTAGGAGGAGTTATATCCGTATGGTTAACATCTTTTTCTTTTGCGGCTTTTAAATTTGAAGGGGTTGGTGCAAGACCTTTAGGTATGGGAGGTGCATTTGTGGGATTAGCCAATGATATTAATACACTTTATTATAATCCCGCGGGTTTAGCCGATATACGCGAACGGATAGAAACCTATATGTATTCCCAGAAATTAGAGGTTCTAAAATATCATTATGTTGGTATTGCCCAAAAAAATGTTGGATTTAGTTTCGTTACTCAAAATACAGGGGATGAATTAGGTGGTAAGAATATAAATCAGCAAAAATTAGATATGAGTGAATCTGTTCTTGCCCTTTCTTATGGGGGATATATAATAGAGACAATGCCTGAGTTAGCCTTAGGAGGGAATCTAAGAGTGCTAAATTTGAATTCACCTACAAGATCAGGTTCGGGATTTTGTTTTGATATTGGGGCTTTGTATAAACATCCAATGTATGAACATATATCTTATGGGGTAGTCATCCGTAATATTAATGCAGAGACTCTGGATGAAGAAATAGATGAGGTATTTTCTGTTGGGGTAGGATATAAATTAGATAGCCCCAAAATGATATTTGCCGCTGATATAACTACTAAAAAAGATTATGCAAAAACAAGTGATACAAAATATGGCTATAATTTAGGATTAGAATATACACCTATTCCCATTTTAGCCGTGAGACTGGGCCTGGCAGATGGGAATATTACCTGGGGGATGGGTTTTGCACAGGAGAAATGGCAGTTGGATTATGCCTTTGGTTCTATCGATGCGATAGAAGATTTTAACAACCACTATATCTCTTGCACCTTAAAGTTCTAAATAGATGTAACTATACTCAAATAAATTGAGTTTGCAAATATTTTGTTCTAAAAAGGGATCAAGGATTCGAGGGGTGAAGGATTCAAGTGCTTGAAAAATAAGGTGTTCACTCGACCCTTGAATCCTTTCAAGAAAGTTTTTGCAAACTAGTTTTGTTTGGGTATATTTAGCCATCTGAAGTGAAACAAGAGGTAATGTTTGTCAGGTTCAGGGTTCAAGGAGCAAGGTAGAAAATAAGCCCCCGTGTTCCGTGGTTGGTGAACCGACTGTCTTACTTCAGATGAGTAAATAAATAATTACCCAAAATTTATAAATAGTCTTAAAAATGAACAGTAAAAAGGGGAGAGGATAAAATGATAAAATATAATTTAAAAACATTAATTTCGACAATAATTGCTATTTCTCTCATATTTCCTACCTCAGTGAGTGCTAAAATTACCCCTAAAGAAATAAAAGATAAAAAGGTTGAAGTTATTACTATTAAAAAAGGTGATACCTTATGGGATATAGCTAAAGTTTGTTATAAAAACCCATTTATGTGGAAAAAATTCCAGGAATTTAATATTATTACCAACCCTGATTTGATTTTTCCAGGTGAGAAATTAGTCATTAGCGCTGAAGATGCTAAAAAATTAAAGGAGATATTAGAAAAGAGAGTAATTGAGGTAAAAGAAGAGATAAAAGAAATAAAAGAGAAAAAAGAGATACTTAAGAAGAAAAAAGAAGAAAAACCTGAAAAAGTAGAAGTGATAAAAGAAGTTATCAAAGAAAAAGAAGTTAAAGTTCCTGTTCCAGATGAAGCGCTTCTAAAGAAAATTGCGATGTTAGAACAGGAAATAAAGTTATTAAAAAAAGCAGGGAAAAAAGACGAGAAGCCGCCTCAAAAGGAAATTAGGGTATTAAAAGAGCAGATAACATCTTTACAAGAGGAAGAAGCAATACTACAGGCATCTATCGTTGAATTAGAAGAAAAACTTGCTATAGAAAAAACAGACAAACAAGAATTAGAGGGATTTTCACAATTTCTGGCTGTAGGTATAATGTGTGCAGTTATACTTTTGAATACATTTAAATAATGCTCTGTCATACTTCAATTGATAGATAAAAGGTAATTGTTCACCGCAGAGACGCAGAGAAAGAGAGAGGAAAATATCTTTTTTTTTCGTGTTTTTCGGTGTTTAAAAAGGCTTAAAAACAATTACTCGAAAGTAAGTATTAAAAGATTAATAAACAACGAAAGACCCAAAATGCACAAAAAAAAGGAAATTTCTGTTTCTGGTGAATAGATTTTAATTTTTTGTAACCGTTCAGGGCTATACATTACAGGGCTATACATTAGAAGTGTAAACAAGGAGAAATGGGGAAAAGGGAGAATTAGAGAAATGGCTCAAACTTTTTCTTGCTCCACCCTTCGAACATCAATCTTGGAGTCTGCGAAATTTACCAGTAACCCTATTTCTTTATCCACTGCTCTAAGGTATGCTCTAACCTGATTATAATACTTCCCACTTATCTCCTCAACAGTTTTAATCTCTACCACAATCTCATCTTCAACAAAAAGATCAAGTCTATCAATCCCAACCTCAACACCTTGATAGAATATCTTGACTTCTTTTTCTGATTCAAAGATGATGTTCTGTCTTGCAAACTCAACCTTCAAGGCATTGTGATAGATGCTCTCCAGAAAACCAGGTCCTAATGTCGTGTTGAACAAATAACGCACGGAATTCGATTCTGGTAACTGGTGATTGGTAACTGGTAATTAAATACCGTTCGGCTGAGCTCAGGACGAAACTATTTAACCAATTACCAATTACCAGTTACCAATTATCCGTTTGCAGGTTACGAAACCTGATGATGCCCCGTGCAAAACTTACTCAATACGACACTAACTTTTGATGGACATTAATACAGGCATTAATAATCCTATCAGTTAACTCTTTTTCTCCATTTCTCCATCTTCTCTCCCTTTCTCCTTATTTTTATCCTACCTGAACTCTTACAATTTTTTCTGTGCATCTCTGTGTCTTTGCGGTGAAACGGTTACGAAGGTTTAATCTCTCACTAATTATTTCATAAAGAAAAGTCCTGCCAGAAAGATTAAATAAAATCCACTAGCTCCTAATAATACATAAGGATTAATTTTTTCTTGAATACTCATCATTATAAAAATAAGTGTAGAAACTACTATGGGAATACCGCCTGTTAGAAGTGCTATTCCCTGTAAGTGCCAGGGACTAAATAAAATTCCTAACATAACCAGAATAGTAGCTTGAAATATCATCGAACTAATTATATTGCTTAATGCCAATGTATCTTTGTTATCTTTTAACCATATAATTATATTAATTTTTGAAGGAATTTCAATTACCAGAGGAGCAAAGATTATCGCTAAAATTAACCCTAATAATGGAGATTGAATTCCAATAGTTATTTCTTTCATAGTATGAACAAATAAATAACTCCCTCCGATTAAAGATATTAAAGAAATGACAAGTTGGGAGATAATAGTTGCTGATGTTGTTTCTCCTCTACCCCCTGAGAAGTATAATGGGGTGTAGAGTTCTTCAAATGCTCTTTCTTCATAAGCAATACTTCGATAGAGATAATAGCCATAAATTATTAATAAAACAAATCCAATGAATATTTGTGGGAACTTATCTTCAAGTAACCCTGCAAATATGGCGAAGGAGTAAGTAATTAAGAAAAATTTCAAATCTCTTGATATAATTAGCTCATCAGCGTCTATTTCACTATCTCGCTCGCCTTTTTTAGCCAGTAATATAATTGTCAATCCAAATATACCAGGGGCTAATGTGGATAAAATAAGTGGTGCACCAATGATTGCTCCAATACCTATTGGTATAGTTTCTGTTCCACGGAGGAAAATAAAGGCAGTTAAAGGAATTATTATCTGTGGAAGACATTTCCCTGTGATTGAGATGATATTTCCAATAGTTCCTTCGGCTAATTCAAATGTCTTCCCCAGCCATTCTATAGCATTATTGAAAAAGAAACAGGAAATAAAGATTAATCCTATGCTTAAAACAAATAAGATAATTGAAATAATCTCCATGATTTTTCTTCTCCTGAAAATAGAAAGTAGAGAGTAGAGAGTAGAAAGTAGAAAGTAAAGAAAACATCACTCCTCACGCTTATCTCCCCATCTCCCACCTTCTATCTACTATTTTCATCTTCATTTGTGAACTAACGGTTCATGACCGTTTCCTCTGAAAATGAACGCAGATTTATTCGTCCTTCTAAATAAATTATCGGCATTTTAATAAAATACTTTAGATGGGACGGTCTATTTTTTTTCGTTTTTACAAAATAAAAACTGGAAAACCTAACTTTTCTGGGACGGTTCACTTTTGTTTGAAAGATTGCGGTTAGAAATTCGAAATTAGAAATTGGGACAAAAATCAAGAATCTTTCTCTCTAATTTCGAATTTCCAATTTCAATTCTCTCTATTCTTTTATATCCAACTCTTCCAATCTACCATCAAATATTTAACCCAATGCGTTTTTCATCAATACTGCCAATAAGTAATTTAGCCGCCTGAGATGGGTCTGTTTCTAAAATAATCCTTCCTTCAAATAATTCTATGACCTTTTTAGCAAGTATATTGCCAATGAGGGGACTACTAAGAATGGTTTGATTTAATCCAAAGTGGACTGGAATTCCTAAACTTAGAAGTCCAAATCCCATCGCCGTTGGTTTTTCTATTCCCAATTCATTGACAATAGCGACTATTGGGAGGTCTTTTAATTGCATATCAAGTCTTGTGGCAATAGCGAATAAAAGATTTAAAATATGAGCAAAATCAATCATACTCCCAAAATGCCAGATAGGTGGTAGAGCCTTTTCAATATTAGATTGTCGGGCTAAACTACACAGGATATTTCCCAGTTTTTGACCTGCATATTCAACGACGGCAGTGGTATTCATAAGTCCTGCAGAAATACAGGAATAAATACTACATCCTGTGCCTAATATCAATATATTTTTCTTTAGGAGTTCTTTGACTATTTGGAGATGAGTTTCATTAAGTTTTGGACAACCAATTAATAAAGCAAATCCCTGTATTTCACCAGATACCAACCAATGAAGTAAAGGTTTGAAGGGGTCAATTGAATTTAACTTGCTTAAAATATCAACCAGTCCTTCAAAAGAAAAACCTGCAGAAAATGACATTAGTTTTTTTGGAGAATCTATGGAGATAGTTTTTTTACGGTTTGCAAAATTGCTAATAGCGGTCTCGATAATTTCAACGGCTTTTATATCGTTTATTTCTTGAGTATTGATAAATTGTGTATGGAAAGAATTTACCATTTGTTTTAGAGCAGGATAAACACATCCCTCATCTGCCATGACCATTTCCACTAAACCTGTCCCCACAGCAAGTTCTTGAAGGTCTGCCCCACCGAGCCAATGAATATTACCTCGACCTAATATTTCATTTCCAATACAACCCAAACCCAGGATATTTATTCCCGTTGCTCCCTGATGATGAGCCTTCGTTATCATTTCTTCAGAATTTGCTAATTGGACAATTTTGTCGCCTGATAATGGGAAATGTCCGATTAAGATAATATTTACCTGCGGTTGTTCTAAAATCTCCATTCCTGTTTTTGTCTCAACTAATTGATGTGGCAAAAGAAGGGTATCTTGAAGTTCTGAGGCAATAATCATTGTCAAAAGGTTTGTTAATCCAATCTTAAATCCCTGTATTAAAAAATCCTCTTCATTTGAAGTAACACCCAGACTACATAAATGATTACCCTGTAAGATTTCACTTGTGGCTGAATTGGGGAAGATATTCTTTTCAATAAGGTCAAGTCTTACTCGTTTTGGAAGATAGTTATAGACAAACCGTGTAGATACAGGAGAATTCTGTATTGGATTTTCAATATCCGCAAGAGCCTTTAATGCTACTTCTTTTTTGTCTAATAGTATGTCAAGTCTTTTGGCTATTTGTTGTAGTTTGCCTTCATTTTTTATCCGGCAAGATGTATCTAACAAAGAGAAGGCAATCTGTTTAGCATAAATTATACTTGAGGTTGTTCCTTTTATGATGGACGATAGAAGGTTTTTAGCAATGATAGTATCTAATGTATCCCCACAGATACCTGTTAGTTTTTGTTTATGGATTAATTTTAAATGAAGTGGGAGTTGACTATGGCTGAGTTGACAGGGGCCCATAGCACATTGATTACAGCAGACTAATAATTGAGCAAAGGCACATTGAGTTTTGTGATATTTATTTTGGCGATGAAAAATGGTTTCAATATTTTGGTTATTTTCATGATTAAAAAAATCATTTCTTTTTATCATAATTAACAACTTTCTATTTTTTACTTTCTAAAGAAGTTGGGAGAATATACGGTGTGATATAAATGACAAGTTGTGATTGCGATTCCTCTTTTGTTAATTTTTTAAATAGATACCCAATAATTGGGATTCGTCCTAATATAGGGACTCTGGATTCTGATTCATTTTTCTTTGATTGAACTAATCCACCGATAACGATTGTTTCTCCATTTTTCACTCTAATTGTTGTGTTAACCTTTCGTTCGCTGGTAATGGGCAAGGAACCGCCACCGGCTCCTGTTTCTGTTTCGCCTGTTTTATCACTAACTTCTGGTGAGATTTCGACATTAATTTCACTCGAGGCAGTCACCCAGGGTTTAATTTTTAATTTTATCCCTGTTTCGACTACCCTTGGCACACCAACAGGTTCTAATTTTCCAGTCGCTTCATTATATCTATGTTCTCGATACCGATACATTGTCAAAACATCAATATTTGCCTCATGTCCATTTAGAGTAGCAAGAGTAGGATTAGCCCGAATAGTTGCCTTTCCCTCTTTTATCAAAGCCCTTAGACTTGCGGAGAATTCTTTACTTAATTCCCCAACTTTATAAGTTAGTGGTAAAGGTATAATCTGGTCTGGAAATAGTTTTATATCAATATTTCCTTTTTGATATTTTGCCTCTGCTAATCCTAATTCTCGACCCCATGTTGTTGTATAATCAACAATTAAAGCCTCAATCATAATTTGAGGGGCTGGTTTGTCTATTTGAGAGAGATATTCCTTCACTTTATCAATTAGTTGTTGAGTGCCGATAATCGCCAGGGCATTTTGGTCTTTAAGTAATTTAATATTGGTTTTAGGAAAGGCATCTGGCAGAGATTTTAAAGCCTCTTCTACATTTATCCAGTTAACCTTAATTACCTCTGAATTAACAAAGGTAAGAGCCGCCGCACTTAAAGATACCCCCTCTCCTATAATATAAGTTCCATTACTTTTAGTAAATGTAAAATTAGTTCCTTCTAATATTAGTCCTAATAGTTTTTCTAAAGGGACATCAGTGAGATGAGCATCTACTTTACCCTTGACATAGCCTGCGGTAACAATATCAATCTTTCCTTGAACCGCAATCGCCCTTATGACCTCTTCTAAGTTTGCGGATTTTAAATCTACAGTAAACAATCCTTCCTGGTTGACCATAATAGAAAATGTTTTTTTACCTTCCATTCTGGTCACTTGAAAGATTTCATTAATCTTTTCTACAGTAAAGCCATTAGTTTCTAAAAGAGCCCGCAATCCTACTTCTAATGGTGCATTTTCAAGATGAGAAGATACCTCACCAACAACTGACCTATCGGCAACAATATTTATTCCCCCTTGAATGGATATTTCGCGTAATACCTTAAGTATATCAGCAGATTTAACATCCAGTGATAATAGTCCATTTTTAACAATAATTGTTCCTATTCTCTCTTCTTCTTCGCCACCTGCTCCAACGACATATATATCTTTTACCTTTCGATATTTAAAGCCACCCGTTCTAAGTATTCGTTCAAGACTTGTTTCTACCGGGACATTTTTTAGATATATTGATATTTCTCCAACAACAGATTTATCCGTAATAATATTAACTCCACTTTGTAAAGATATGTCTCGTAGGATTTCATTAATATCTACTTTTTTTGCATCTAAGGTTAAATATCCACGCTCTACAGATAAGGTATAAGGTTTTTTTAAATCAATTTTTTTTACCTTATAAATATCACCTTTTTTTTCATAAGTTAATCCATGGGCATTAAGTAAAGCCATTAATCCTGTTTCAAAAGGGACTTTTGTCAGGTGTATTGTTACTCGTCCTTTGATAGGTTCATCTGTGACAATATTAACTTTTTGCTGTGAGGCTAATGAGCGTAAAACATCATTTATATCCGCCTCACGGTAATCAATGGTAATAAGATTAGGTGTTGTTATTTCTTCAGTTACGGCTAATGAAGAGCCAATTAAAAGAAATAAAGTAGCAAGTAATATCTTTTTCAAATCTTCACCTCTTGTGTAAAATAAAAGGAAATATGGAGATTATGTATGGGAAAGTGAGATTCACTGCTTACCTTCTCCCCTTCATCATCTCCCTTATTTCCCTTTTATACTTCAGCTGTATAAACCTGAATGGTGACTATATTTCATGTCCATAATTAGAGTAATAGATAGTAGATGAAAGGTTATTAAAGGCATTGGTATCTTGATGAGTACAATTTATCCGCACATCGCCACTGTTAGAGCTATATATCCATCCACCTATGTCATTAATTTGTCCCTGTGCTATTTCATCATAGAGGTTAGTTGGGACATAGTGAATATGTGTTTCAGTTTCTTCAGTATGCGGATGTGGATTAGACCGTTGAAGTGTTGCTCTGGGTATCTTTTGAATATAGTCAGGCACAAAAGGAGGATAAGTTTCACCGCCATTATCCCACTTTTCAGTATTTAATAGTCTGGGCCACATTCCTCTCGTATCCGCAAAATAAATAACGATAGATGCTCGCAATGCTCCTAAATTAGCTTTTGCCGCGGCTTCTCTTGCCTTATCTATCAATTGCATAAATTTAACTACACTTATCGCGGCTAAAACACCTATTATTCCAACAACAATCATTAACTCAAGAAGGGTAAATCCACCCTTATTATTCTTTTTCATGAAATTCCTCATTATCTATTTATCAATTCTCATTTTTAGGGTTCTGCAAAACCAAGAAACTGTAGTTGTTAAGCGGGTATTTAAAACCTCTATTTTTATCAATTTCCTCCAAAGAGCAAAATGCAAAACTCGTTTATAGTTTAGGGTTTATAGTGTATAGTTTATAGTGTATAGTTTATAGTCCTTCAACTATCAACTATAAACTATCAACTATAAACTATCTTTGCCAAAGTTCAGTAAAATTATCTCTTTCCTTTCAGCGTTAAAATACTTGAAGCAAAGATATTACCAAATTCCTCCAACTCTTTGAGA
>JBFLYA010000145.1 GCA_040757115.1 bacterium
TTCCACAATCAATTTCTACCTATTTCTATAAATTTCAATCTATTTCTATTATCTTATCTCCATATCACTCTTATCTCCTTATCCCCTTTCTTACACTTTTGATATATAGCCTGAACGGTTACCAAATACCAGTATCTCCCAGTCTTTACCTAAAAAGTATAGCTCAGGGAGGTAGTAACATTTCTTGTTGTAGGTCTTTCAGTGGAAGGGCGGTCTTGTAGAAAACTGATGTTTAGTGAAAGATTGTCCAGGAAAGAATAATTACCCGCAACATTCAAGTTCTCACTTTCACTATCGTTAGATTTAGTAGAACTAAATGTGGTTGTAAGTCCAAAAGGCGCTTTTGTAATCTCCATGCCTACTGTTCGGGAAATAGTTTCCTGGTTAATTGTCGTTGTTTTCCCCTTATTTATGTTATAGGCATAAGATGTTGAAACTATCTCGGTTATAGGAGCGCGGATGGAAACCTTCGTCTCTGTATCTATTTTATCTGTGTCATCCGGGGAATAGATATAAGTTTGCCCAAAAGTAAGTGGAAAATCCCGATTTTTTATCCTCAAATTGTAATTTATATCTGTGCTGTAATTGTGTGTTATATTTCTTTCTGTGGCTTTCTGCTCAGCCAAAACATAACCTATTTGATAGTCCAGGTTTTCAAAGACTGGCTGAGAAAGTTGGAGAGTAAGATTATGAGTAAGATTTCGTGTCTTTTCATCTAAGGAATAAGACTTATCAACACAATTACTGAAATTACAAGATAGAGTCATCTCTTTTATAAGATTAAAGAGAAGGTTCAAGGTATATCCGGTATTTTCAGATTTAGGGTTACCTTGTTCATCCTTTATCTTTGTTGACTGAAATTCAATCCCTGTTTGCCCCAAAAACCTTTTTTCCCCTATATCGTAAGTCATACCTGCGGTTGTCAGATGCGTTTTAGCACTATTGGCAGATTCTTCTGTATCAGATAAGTTATAGCCCACACGGAAGATTAAAGAAGATAATGCTTGCCAGGAGAGTCCATAATCCTGGGTAAATGTTTTAATATCTGTCTCTGTGGTCTGGGATTTAGAAAGGTTATTATTTAAGTTAAATTTAGTTATAAATTTTAATTTCTCATTAATCTGGCTGATAAGTCCTGCCATATAGTTTTCCGACTCAGATGAGGTTTTTAAACTTTCATCATCAGGTATGTTATCAGTATCAGAAGATTGAATATCAAGGTTTAACTCGAAGATTTTCTTGAAAGGGATATTTGATGTTAGCCCAATAGATTTTACCTTAGTTTTATTCTTTTCAACAAAGTCCTGTGTTTTGCCAAGATTTAGAATAATATCCGTGGTCGCCTGCCCTAACTTACTCCCCAGAGAGAAGTTAAAATCTTCTGTTTTAACTTCTTTATCTGAACCAACATTCTCTCTTGTATTTTTATTATCTGAATTAGAGTAATTGAATTGTATAGGGAAGTTATTAAATACGGATATACCCAGACCAATCTTCATAGAATCATCTTTACTCTTGTAATCGGTTTCATCGAAGGTATTCAAGCTATCTTCTGTCTTGCCCGATAACGCCAATTCCCACAAAGGATTTTTTATACCTACATCAAGGTCGGCTTTTTGTTTCCCGCCGGTTGTGAACTCTTGCTTATTTGCCTTAATCTCGCTTCTTATTTCAACTCCATTGTCGAGAGAGCGTGTCTGATTTACCGCGACATTGGTCGATAGGGCATGTTGAGTTTGATTCTGTTCATCTTCTACTGTTTGATAGCCTGTGGTAATTCCACCGGATGCCCCATCTACTTCAAATTCAGTCCAGTCTATTTGTGTTGGTTGTCCGCTTGTCCCATCCACATCCCCATATTCCCATCCGCCTTCCATCTCTCCTCCATCCCACTCTTCGCCCTCTTCCATTTCTTCTTCTGGCTCTGGTTCTTCCTCTGGTTCTACTGGTGGTTCTTCCTCTGGCGCTATTGGTGATTCTTCCTCTGATTCTATTGGTGGTTCTTCCTCTGGCTCTATTGGTGGTTCTTCCGGACTAATAGGAAGGGGAATTACTATTCTTCCTGGATTGGGATAGATTATTTGAACTTCCAATTTACGGACTCCAGCTGGAATAAAAGGAGAGACTATCACATCGTTATTTTTTGTTGCCGGAACTTTGAAACTACGCCAGCCCTTGCCATCGAGATAAATATTTCCCCTGACATCTCCAATTCGTGTCTCTGAAGTTCTTAATTTGATGCCGACTTTGAATTCTTTTTTCTTTTGAATGTCTTTTTTGGGTAAGATAACTTTCATCCCTTTTACTCTAAACAGCTCATCTCTTAGAGTAGTGCGAACCTCTATTTGAATTGGAGAACTACCGCGAATCGGATTACCGAGGGTATCATAGCCTGAAAATGTGCGGCTAATCGTAAATTTACCGTTTGCCTTTCCTGACAGTGCCTGTGCCCTTTTCATATCATCAAGGATAATTGGTCTATTTAACCGTTTGGGAGCCCCTGGTGTAATATTTTCAGAGATGAGAAAAACCTCTGTTTTTGTCCCATTCCCAAATCGATACATAACCTCCTCCCGGGTTATCCTGGCGCCAACAGGACCATTTAGCGAGAGGGTATAGGATAAATTAGCCCTCTTTTCGCCTTTATAAAATATTAAGGCATTAGGTGATGGCGTAACACGGAGAGTTGTAGCCACAATATTTACTTTGATGCCATCAGAAGATTTCCATTGCTGACCATAAGCATCTCTAACCGCGAAGTAGTAAGTTTTACCCTGGGTCAATGATAAACCAGACCTCGTCACACTCGTTCCTGTGGCAAATGTCCAGGTAACTACATCTGTTCCGCCGCGGGTTGTCCCAATGGCATACAGATAACCGTTGGCACCTACTACTGGTGCCCAGTTTGCGGACAATTGTGTTGTTGACCGTGTCCAGTCTTCATCTGCACCGAGACCATCATTTACCCAAGCTGGTGCTTGAGCGAAACCTACCTCTGCGGTCAATAAAATCCCTAAAACTATACCCAAAGTTTTTATCCTGTCCATTTCTCGTTCCTCCTTATTCCTCTATTGTCGTGTTGAACAAATAACGCACGGAATTTAATTCTGGTAACTGGTGATTGGTAACTGGTAATTAAATACCGTTTGGCTGATCTCAGGACGAAACTATTTAACCAGTTACCAGTTATCCGTTTGCAGGTTATGAAATCTGATGATACGCCGTGCAAAACTTACTCAACACCACACTAGCAAGTTTATAAACAGGAATTTAGGCTTTAGCCTTTCATTGCAACGAATGAAACCCTACGAGGGTAAATTCCATCTTAAATTTATAATATAAATATAACATAATAACACTATAAAGTCAAAACTTTTTTTAAAAAAACTTCTTGACAAAATAATAATAGTTAAGATATAATAAAAAATGGTTGTTTTAAGGGGAATAAGAAGATGTTAGCAAAGGAGTCAAGACCATTATTTGTCCTGTTTTGGGGAATTGTTCTCCTGTGTGTTATCCTTTCATCTCAGGGAAGAGTAATGGGCAAGGTAGAAAAAACGGTTAAACCAAAGATAATTATTTCAGTTTCTTCCTGTGGCAAAGAGGCAGATTTTCCATCAAAAGATAAACTTGTGACTATGGGGAAGGAGATAATTCAGAGCATTTTCCCTTTGGAGATAGAAAAGAGTCGTCGAGTAAAAGGGGAGATTAGCTTTATCGGGCGGAAGGGAAAAGTGCCGATGTTTAAGATGGATTGCCTATTCCTCTACAAGACAACTTATACCGCTGTTACTCACCATGTTGTCTTTAAACTCCATGTAACCGGATACATCATTGTATCCGTTGATGATAAATTATGGGACACCACAAGCGTAAAATCTAAAATAAAAAGGAGGAAATAGATATGAAGACTTTTTTATTTTCAGTTTTTTTCTCAATGTGTTGTATCCCATTAGCATGGGCACAACAACTGTTTCCAGGAGCCAAAATAATCGATGACAAGGTGATAAAGATTCCCTCAGTGGTTCAGGTTGCGACGAATATTAGAGATGTTCAATTGACCACGCGCCTGACTCTTGAGCAGATAGATAAACAAAATGTGGAGAAAGCAACTAAGTTACTGATTAATCAACAGCTTGCGACTCTGGTTGGTCGGAGTAGTTCAGTAAGACCAATAGTAACGGTGCTCCAAAGAGTTGGCAAGAAACTTTTGGTTGAATCGCTGGTTGTTTTCCGTGATAAAACAACATATAGTGCTACACTTTCAAAGATGGACTATGAAGTCGAAGGTGACCAGGTCATTTTAAAGCAGAAGATTGATGACTATAGTCCACGGATAGCCGTTTTACAGAAACCCGGCGCTCCAAAGGCTGAAACACTAAAGATTAAAAAGGATATTCTTGCCAATCTAAAGATTTCTCTACCGCAGGGATATGGGCCAAAGGCACTTGCCAATACACCTTGCGATGATATTTCTACAGCAGTGCAATATACAAACCAGATACACAATATCTTTGTTCAGGCATTTGGACTGGCGGAAAAAAAGATTGGTAACAAGAGCACAAAAGCCGCCCTGATGAATATTCTACAAAAGGGCACACGGCTTCTGGCATGGAATAACATCGGGCACGGAAATCCAGACCTGATTGTCGAGTGGAATGACAAATTAATAACGCATGCCGATTTTAATACGCCAACTTCGTTTGAAGGTGTTTATAATGCCGTCATTCTTCTAAACTCGTGTGATACCTGTGCCTCACCATACCATCTCAAAAATGCGATTATGAACCACAATCCTCGCACCTTCATTGCAGGCAGTAAAGGTTTACCAATTGGCTCATCAGAAGAAGTGGATTATCATTTCTGGAACTATTCACTTCTTCAAAATCAGACTATGGCCTGGTCTTTAAATGAGGCAGAGAAAAAGAAAAACCTTCTTGGCTATTTCTGTCTGAATGGCTACAATGGGAAATTTGCAGAAGTTGAGGCGGCAAAATTCACCGAAGATTGCATACCATTTGACTATAAGAAAGTAAAGGCTAAAAATGTAAATGGTCGGTGGAAAGTAGTTCAAGGGAGTATGTGGATGCTTGATTTCGGAACCAATAAATCTCAAGCAGAAAAGGCTATTGAGATTATGAAACACTACAAGCTTGACCGTCAATGCTTTGTTGGACGACCTGATGCTCCGATGCAATACTATACCACAGGTGGAAAAGCACCTCAGGGGAGCCTGGCTGGTGAGGATTGCATTTCGTTCAATCCTAACAATGTAACCGCTAAAAATATCGGTGGACATTGGAAGGTTGTTGATGGCTCACACTGGCTCCTTGATTTTGGTAACAAAGAAGCGGAATCAAAGATTGCCGTAGAAATCATAAAATTTTATGGTTTCAAGCAGATATGTTTTGTGGGAAGACCAAATGCGCCAATGATGTATTTTAAAAAGTAGCGAAATAAGAGGTTGGGATGGGAATAAAAAGAGCAACCAAAATTTCCATAGGATGGGTATGTATCCTATGTATGTTCTCTCCAGTGGTATATGGAAAGGTAAAAGAGCCTCATCCCATCCCTATTTATGTCATCGAACGAGATACACTGCAAACAAGAAATTTCATCCCCGTAGTAAATCATGAAACGATGATTATTAATCTGGGGAAGAGAAGTGTGAGACTCGACCTGGTGTCGAAAATTCCAGAGGGTAAATATCGGGAAGGAGAAGGATATCCTGCTTTTTTAGAAGACTCTCTCCTTCCCGAACCACTTTTTTCTCTCAAAGATATCTCACCAAAAAAAACCTTATATTTGGAACATCCTGAATTCGATAAGGATGAAAACGCATATATCTGGAAAGGGATATTACTTCCGCCAGCTCAGAACCTCATAG
Source organism: bacterium (assembly GCA_040757115.1). Classification (NCBI taxonomy): domain Bacteria; species bacterium. The sequence goes on from JBFLYA010000145.1 coordinate 5,888, forward strand.
CTCAGTATGACAATTATTTTGGGGAATATAGTCATTACTGGACAGCGCAGGGTTTTGATTTTCAAGGTATTAAAATAAAAACCTCCTACATCTCCTCCAAACTCAATGAATCCGAATGGGAACTTTCATTGAGTTATGATATTGAAAATGCTACTGGATACCAGGTCAAAGATTTTTCTATGAGTGTTTTTCTCCCGGTAAAAGAAATCAGGAAAGAAGATGAAGTATCTTTTATTGATTTACAGCAAATTTGTGCCTCACCAAATATAGAGGTATCCCAGGTAACAAAATCAGATGGATATGGTTGTGCGGCGTATGGGGTTATGGCGAATTTGGGCACAAGTGAGTTTGACGCAGAGGGAAAAATCAGGTTTTTTGTGTGTATTGCCGGGGCATTATTACCCAATAATGGAAGTATTTGGCCCACCATAAATATCACCGGACGCCTTTTTAATCAGGAATCCTGCTGGCCAGCAACTCTTATAAAAACAGATATTCCCGTCGCAGAAGAGCACTTTTCCTACACTTCATACAATCTGGTTATAAAAGATAGTCATACCTTTACATTTCATCAAGGAGAAGTTGTTGTTCAACAAGAACGATGAATATTTTCTCTTCTGCTCGCTTTCTCACTTGCTCCTAATGGCTTACCTTTCTTTTATCCTTCTCAAAATTAAACTTTGGGTCTTTATCCGTGGTATGGCATTTTGTGCAAATCCCGCTTGAATCTACCTTGCCAGGTTTATCCCCAATCTTTGCTATCTGCTTATCTACAAAAGGGTTTTGACGGGTGATTAGATGCACCATTCCTAATTTATGGCACTCCTCACACCCAACATTAATAAAATCAGGTGTCGTCTGATAGTCTGAAAAACCATTATCTTCTTTGAAATGGGTCGTATGACATTTAAGGCATTCAGGATTTTTTTCCTCCTTAACTCTCTGGAGGGATTGAAATGCCTTTGCATGTTTTGTCTTTTTCCATTGTTTATATTGTTTGTCGTGGCAGGTACTACATCTTTTTGTTCCGGCATATATCGTTCGAACAAATGGGTTAGCGGGTTGACTTATGCCTTTCTCCTGGGTTTCTTTCTTATATTCCTCAATTATTTTGGCTATTTTTTCATCCACTGGCACAGATTCCTCAAGAACACTATTTTTTTCTTCAAAAGAGGTTATTCCTTTATCAAGATAGACCTTAATACATCTTCCTTCATCCCCTTTAGATGATGGTTGGAGAATTAAAGTGTGGTTAGTCTTGATTACCCCTCCTTCTTTTGTCACTCTAAACAATTCATCACAAATTATAATATCTATTCCCTCAACTCCTTTTACCAGGTCTAAAGATTCTCCTTTGGTTAGTTGAGTTAGAGCAATAACAAGGTTACATCTATCCCTTAATGATTTGACGATTTCTTTAGCAACATCGATTGGGTCTTTTATAATTAACCCTTCTTCTAATTTGATTTGTCTGGATAGTCCAAAGATACCTATTTTAATTTCTTTGTCAACACCAGGAAAAGATTTAATTATGTATGGGGCTGTAAGTAATTTATCTTTGTCAAATATATTGGCAGAAACAAATGGGAGATTATATTTTTCTTTTAAATTAATCAGCGTATTTTTGTCAAGATGTGGTATATCTTTTTCACTTAGATTTATCGCATCATAGTGCATTTGTGCCATTGCTCTGGCGATATATTCATTTTTCACATCTTTTATATTTTTTTGGCTTGAGACAAAATAGCCTGAATCGAGGACAAGATTTATGGGTGCATTTTGCGTATTTTCTTTAATAAAAGTAGCCCATCTGACCAGACCGCCGCCTCTTTTACCTCCACACCCACAGGGCTCTAAATAGCCTTTTATATTACCCGAATAAAATATTTGAATTGTGGGAATAGAAATATTTGTCTCTTTTCCTTTGACTGGTGACTGCATTCCAGCCAGAGAAATTACTAATAATAAAAGTAATAACCTCTTCATTTTTCAACCTCTTTGTATAATTAGTGATTCAATTAAGTAGTAGCAGGGAACTGGTAGCGCCACGGGGATTCGAACCCCGGTCTGATGGCTGAGAACCACCTATCCTGGACCCCTAGACGATGGCGCCGTAATGTGAGGGAGATATTCCCTGCAAAATGTCTTCAACACAACAACCCGGAGCACCTGCCAGAAATGCTGGGATGTTTTTTTCAGTGTTTCTGGTCAAGTCCAGCGATTTGTAACCGTTCAGGTAATCCTTTACCGCAGAGACGCAGAGTTTAATGCAAATATCAAAATGTAAAAATCAAAAGGACAAAGCAAAATGCAAAAATAGTTGTAAGGCAACAAAAAAAATCAAATATTAAATATTAAAAATCAAAAATAAGAATAAAAGAATTCCTTAATTTTGGTAACCGTTCAGGCTATATATCAAAAGTGTAAGAAAGGGGATAAGGAGATAAGAGTGATATGGAGATAAGATAATAGAAATAGATTGAAATTTATAGAAATAGGTAGAAATTGATTGTGGAAAACAACAAATTTCCATAAATTTCTATTAGTTTCTATTAATTTCAATTTTTTTAATAATATCTCCCTATCTCCTTAATCTCCACATCTCCTTTTGTTACACCACCTGAACGCTTACTAATTTTGATATTTGCTCTTTGATTTTTGATATGATATTTGATATGTCATTTTCCATTTTAATATTTAATGTGTTTAAAGTGGTTTCGCACTAAATCAGTACTATTCATTTGTGCTCTCTGACCACGCTAAACAGGTACTTATATCTTCTTATCGCTAACATTAGTAATTATCCACTTACCCTTTTGCCTGGCTGGGGAGCAAGGATTCGAACCTCAACTAACAGATCCAGAGTCTGCTGTCCTACCATTAGACGACTCCCCAATAAAATCATAGCATTCACGGATATTTAACTACCCTGGAGTAATGGAGAAGTGGATTTAGACCCAATTTCCCAACACTTCATTACTCCAATACCATCGGCTCAATTAAGAAAAGTATTTCTCCTTCTTTTACTTGCGCACCATTTTTTACCATAATTTTAATAACCTTCCCCGATACCTCAGATTTTATCTCGTTAAACAATTTCATTGCCTCAATTATACAAACAGTTTTTCCCCGCTCAATAACATTGCCTTGCTCTACATAAGGTTCATCATCAGGTGCCGGGGCACGATAAAATATACCCGTCAAAGGAGAAATAATTTTCTCATATTTATCCTGCTCTATTGGCACTTCTTCTTCCTCAGGAAGTTCCGGGATTAATTCCGTTTCTTGAGGGATTACTTTTTTTTTAATTCTTATTCGTCTTTTTCCTTCACAAATCTCTAATTCCTCAAGGTTGGCTGTTGTCGCCAATCCAATAATCTCATGAAGTGTTTTTTCTATATCTTTTCCCATAGTTTTTATTTTACTATATAATTTTCGATAATGCAAGTATTTTTTTATTGATTTTAATAAAAAAATATGATATGATAATAATTAGAGGTCAGAAGACAGAGGATAGAAGGCAGAATATTTGGTGGTGTCTTAATCTAGCATAAAGGTTAAAATAGTGTATAGGGTTCTGCAAAATAGGATTTGAGGGAGACAACAAATAAATATCAAATATTAAATATCAAAATGCAAAATTACAAATCAAATTTCAA
>JBFLYA010000146.1 GCA_040757115.1 bacterium
AATTTGGATATTTAAAAAATTCACTTGTATCCGAACATACTATTTTTGTGCCTTTTTAGGGATATAAGTCAAGAAAAATATTTTTAAAAAAACTTAATTTTTTACTTGACATTTCACCATAAGACTTGAAAAAGATGTCCACTTCTTCGGTTATGCCTACGATTATGATAAACAGTTGTTCAAGTGAATTCTATAATCAAGTGAGTGTTGACATATCTTTTCATCTATATAATTTGATGAATATTGCATAATATCAATTCTATAAAGTTTTTGCCTTTTTGTCAACACGAATGCACACGAATAAGAAGCAAATATTCCCCCTTAATAAAGGGGCTTAGGGAGTTGTTGACCCATAGGCGTTAAGATATAAGGCTTATTAAAGAGGCAGAAATTAACTAAAATTGATATAATCCATTGAAAAAGAATAGATTGGATATAGATGTAAAGATACTCCAATTTTTCATTTATGATCAAAATCTTATGATATGAATTAGTGAATACTCCATGTAACTGGTGTTTCGTGAATTTTTTATGATTCCTTTTGCCTTTAATCTTTGCGTTCTTTGCGGTTAAAAAAGGATAAACCACAAAGGGCACAAAGTAGTAACGCAAAGGAGACAAAGGGAAGAAAATAGGTGAAGCATTTTTTATCAACTCAACTTCAAAGGATAAGTTGCAAAAAAATCATCAGGCTTTTGAGCCTAATTTTGCCCTCTTTGAGCAAAATAAACAGATTGATAAGGATTCAAGATAGCCTCAATGGCTCCTTAAATTAACGAAACTCCAGGGAAAGATTTTGGTAAAATATTCCCATCATGGGCAAACCCCGTTAGAAATGTTGCGAAGCAAAAAATGCCCAAAAAAGTAAATTCCTATCAGTTAAAAAAGGGATAAGAGGGTTTTTGATAATTATGTTTCACCGAGAATTGCTGAAAATAATAAAAAATTGTTGACAGAAATAATATATTGTGATATGCTTAACAAAGGGGTAGGTTCTCTAAAAGATACCTAACTAATTTTGTAGATTGTAATTCTAAACAACAAACCAAAATCGTTGAGGATGGGATTTGAAGGAGGATTTCTGACCAAATGAAGAAAATAGTTAGTTTAGTAGTTTTTGGTATAGTTTGGGGGATGATGTGGACATCTGTTGCCTATGCTGATTTAACCAAACAGGATATTGAGGAGATAAGGAAGATTGTAAGGGAGGAAATTCAAAGAGAGATTGTTTATGTAAATCAGCGGATAGATAATCTTGAGACCAGTTTAAACAAGCGGATAGATGATATAAACAAACGGATAGATGATACAAACAAGCGGATAGATGATTTGAAGGATTTGCTTTATGTCATTTTAGCAGGTATGTTTGCATTAGCAGGCTTTGTTATCTGGGATAGGAGGACAGCCCTTGCCCCTGCGGTTAAAAAAGCAAAGGAACTTGAGGAGAGAGAAGAAAGGATAGAAAAGGCGCTCAAGGAATATGCGATTCAACAACCTAAATTAGCAGCGGTTTTAAGAGAAGTTGGAATTTTGTAAAAATTTGAGGTAACTATTCACCACGAAGAGCACGAAGGACATAAAGATGTTACAGAACAAATCCCTTTATGCCTTCTTTTAATCTTTCCACATTGAAATTTATCAATAGACCAACCTTGATATTTGCCAATTTCATATATGGTAATGGGTCAGTGAAATGGGGGATTCTCCTGAAAGTAGGAAGTAGGAGAGTAGGAAAGTAGGAAAGGGGGAGACATTGCCCCCAGAAGAGGAATACCGTGCACATCCTTTATCCCTTTCCTACTTACCTACTACCTACTTGCCTACTATTTTCATTGCTTTGTCCTCCGCAGGTTAATGTTCATTTCCCCAAATAACTGATTTATTACCATATATGTCAATATTTGAGCTTCATGAATTCGATAATTCATCAAATTTCACTTCGTGCTCTCCGTGCCCTTCGTGGTGAATAGTTACAATTTTAGTAGGTTTTACCAAAATAGTAGAAGATATTTTTAAAAAAATTCTCGGTCAGCCTCTTGACAAAAGTTAAAAAATATGCTATTGTTAGAAATATAGTAGATACAGGTTGGATAAAAAGGTTAAAGGAGCGAGGGTAAAAGACCTTCCTCCGTGTTTCTTTCTCCTTCACTATGGAGGGGAAGAAAATTTGCCACCTGTGCGATTAGACTAATTCATCGCAGAGACGCAAAGGAAAAATAAATGTAAAATGTAAAATAGGAAATGAAAAATGGGAAATTTTAGGACTTCGCAAGACTCATTACCTTTCAGTTATACATTTTCATTTTACATTTCTCATTTTGCATTATCCATTTTACATTTAACCGCACAGGTCGAAAATTTGTCTGTTGGAGAAGACCAATAAAATCAACACTCAGTTTTATCCGAGAGCGTTCTACTAAAAAAAAGGGGGTTAAAAATGGTAAATATTAATGAATTACTTAAAAAAATGATAGAAAAGGAGGCTTCTGATTTACATATGAAAGTCGGCAGTCCACCTTCATTACGAATTTATGGGAAACTGTATCCTATTGAAGGATATAGTGTTCTGACTAAAGATGACACAAAAGCAATGGTAAATGCAATAACGACGGATGAACTAAAAAGGAGATTTGAGGAGGAGTCAGAGTTAGATACGGCATATACGGCAGAAGGGATAGGTCGATTTCGAGTGAATTTATTTCAGCAACAACGGACTTTTGGAGCGGTATTTCGCCATATCCCACTTAAAATAAGGAATTTTGAGGAGTTGGTGCTACCGGCACCAGTTTTAGGGACATTGTCTAATTTACAGCGTGGATTAGTTATTGTTACAGGTCCTACTGGCAGTGGTAAATCGACAACATTAGCCGCGATAATGAATAATATCAATTTAACTCAACGCAAACATATCGTTACGATTGAAGACCCAATTGAATATGTTTTTGAGGATAAGATGTCAATTATTAATCAACGGGAGTTAGGCGTAGATACTAAATCTTTTAGTAATGCTTTACGCCGGGTATTACGGCAGGACCCTGATGTGATTATGGTTGGTGAGATGCGTGATTTAGAAACGATGAGTTTGACACTTTTAGCGGCTGAAACCGGTCATCTGGTTCTGGCAACGATGCATACCAGTGGTGTGGTTTTAGCTATTGATAGGCTTATTGATTCTTTTCCATCAGAACAACAACCTCAGGTTCGGATGCAATTATCACTGATATTAGAAGGTGTGATTTCTCAGGTATTGATTCCTCGAGCTGATGGAAAAGGTAGAGTTGTTGCCGTAGAAATCCTTATGGGCACACCGGCGATTAGAAACTTGATTCGTGAAGGAAAAACTCACCAGATGACTACTCTTATCCATACGGGCGGACAATTTGGAATGCAGACAGTAGAACAGGCATTAAAAGTTCTATATCAAAAAAATTTAGTTTCCTTTGAAGAGGCCTATGCCGCCTCTCATGATGCAGAAACCTTTAGAAAATTAGTTGGAAGATAAACAATGAAAAAAGAAAGCTTAGTTGTTACAGCTATTTTACTTTTGTGTATAATTTCAATTGGTCTGGGAGTCTATTCGATTTTCCTTCGCCAGGAACAGATTGTAGAAGAGGCATTATTCCCAAAGGGATTATTGCCAGAAAAAAAGAAGATAGCAGTAGTTCATATTTATGGAGCGATTACTCTTTCAGATGATGTTGGGGGGTTGTATAAACCATTTCGTGGCACACAATATATCATTGACCAACTTAAAAAATTTAAGAAAGAACCAAATATTGCCGCAGTAATATTAAGAATAAATAGCCCCGGCGGAACAGTTGCCGCAGTTCAAGAGATATATCAGCAAATACAAGAACTTAAAAAGGCAAAGAAAAAAGTAGTTGTTTCCATTGGAGACATATCCGCCTCAGGGGCATATTATATTGCCTGTGGTGCAGATAAAATTGTGGCTAATCAGGGTTCTTTAATCGGTAGTATTGGTGTCATTATGACTCTGCCCAGTATCCATGGATTTCTTGAAAAGGTAGGGGTAAAATTTAATATCATTAAAAGTGGGAAATATAAAGATATTGGTTCTGCTTTTAAAGAAATGAATGAAGAAGAAAAAGTAATCCTTCAAGGAGTAATTGATAATGCCTATAACCAATTTTTTAATGTTGTGGCTGAAAACAGACCAGAGATTAAGAAAGAAAAACTAATGAGCCTTGCTGATGGTCGGATATTCACCGGTGAGCAGGCAAAGGAAGTTGGATTAATCGATGAATTAGGAACTTATGAAGATGTAATAAAATTCACGGCTAAATTGGCAAATATTGAAGGTGAACCAGTAGTTGTTGAGGAAGAAAAGTCACTTAAACGCCTATTAGACTTTATGGAAATCAAAAACCCATTTGAAAAAATCCAGCAAGATTCTACAAAAGCCCTTCTCGAATATAGATATATTCCAGGAATATGATAGGGTTTCACGAAAGGTAACTATTCAGCCACTGATTAACACGGATTAGCACGGATAAATACAGAGGTCAGAAGATAGAAGGCAGAGAGCAGAAGGCAGAGGGCAGAGGAGAAAGGGGGAAACAGGAGAAACGGAGAAAGGGAGAAATCTGTGTCCTCTGCGGTAAAATCTTGCGAAAATCTGTGTAATCTGCGGATTATTTTCAGGTCACGAATTTTCAGTGTTTCATCCGTGTCCATCTGTGGCTGAATAGTTACTTTACTTTTTCAAATCTGTCCTTTTCCCTCAAGCAGAAATCTTGAGGGTTTTCTAAATCCACTGCCATATAATCTTCTATTCATCGCATAACTCAAGAATAATTGCTCTTTGGCTCGAGTCATTCCCACATAGCAAAGTCGTCTTTCTTCTTCTTCATCGTCAGCATTGAAATGCGGCAGTAACCCCTCTTCTACCCCAGTAATAAATACATAAGGGAATTCTAATCCTTTGGCTGAATGTAAGGTCATTAGACTGACTTTGTTTGATTCATTATCCCAACGGTCAATATTAGTGTATAACGAGATATTAGACAAAAATGCCTCTAAAGTTTTATCCTCATTTGTTGCCTCAAATTCCTCGATACTGATAAGAAACTCTTTTATATTCTCAATTCTGTCGGTTTCTTCTAATTCCTGTAAGTCTTCCATATATCCTGTTTTAACAATAACCTCATTTGTCAATTCAAGCACACTTTTGGAGTCTTTAAGTTTTGTGAAATTTTCCATTAATTCTACAAATTTTATAATCGAAGTGGTTGTAGTTTTAGATAAGAGGTCAGCACTATCTATTTGTTTTAGTGCCTGGTAGAGAGGAATGCCTTTTTGAAAGCCAAATTCCTCTATTTTTTGGATAGTTGTTTTGCCAATCTTGCGTGCGGGGACATTGATGATTCGTTTTAAACTTAAAGTATCCTGTGGGTTAGCAATGATATTCAGGTAAGCTAATACATCCTTGATTTCCTTTCTGCCATAAAAACTAATGCCACCGATAAGCGAGTAAGGAATATTTGCCCGTCGAAATGCCTCTTCTAAGACACGCGATTGGGCATTAACTCGATATAACACGGCAAAATCGTTTAATTTAATTCCTTGATTACTCATTTCTGTAACCTTTCTGGCAACAAAAGACGCCTCAGCGTGTTCATCAGAGGCAATATAAGTTATTACGGGACTACCACCTTTCTTTTTTGTCCAGAGTGTTTTTCCTTTGCGACTGAGATTATGATTTATCACCCGATTGGCAATGGTCAAAATTACCTCAGTCGAGCGATAATTTTCCTCTAAACGGATAATTTTCACATTATCATAGTCCTTCTCAAATTCTAATATATTGCTAATATCTGCCCCTCTAAAAGAATAGATTGATTGGTCATCATCTCCGACACAACAGATATTCTTATGTTTTTGGGCTAACATTTTGGTAAAGAGATATTGAATATAGTTTGTATCCTGATATTCATCAACTAAGATATACTTAAATCTATTCTGATAAAGTTGTAAAATTTCTGGAGATTCTTGCCACAAAAGAATGGTTTTCATCAAAATATCATCAAAATCTAAGGCATTATTTTCGTCTAATTTAGTTTGATATAATTCATATACCTGTTTAATCTTTTCTTCAAAGTAATTAGCCGTTTGGTATTCTTGAGGTTTGATTAAATTTTCTTTTGCCTTGGATATGTTTGATAAGACAGTCTTTGGTTGGAGGGCAAGATTTATTTCTTTCAAGCATTCTTTGACCAGGCTAAGTTGGTTTTCTTCGTCATAGATAGTAAAATTATAGTTTTTAAGGTGAGCGCGGAGGATTCTCACGCAGGCAGAATGAAATGTGCTAATCCAGAATCTTGGGCGACTAAAGAAGTTTCCTAAAAGAAGTTCTACACGCTTTTTCATCTCATCTGCGGCTTTATTTGTAAATGTTACGCCAAGGATATTCTCTGGTTTTACACCTTGAGTAAGTAAATGAGCAATTCGATAGGTAATTACACGGGTTTTGCCCGAACCAGCCCCGGCTAAAACCAATAAAGGTCCATTGGTATGTAACACTGCTTCTTTTTGTTGTGGATTCAGGTCTTTTAAAATATCCATCAAGGTAATTATACCATAGATTTGATAAGAAGTCAAGAAAACTGTGTATTAGGGTGTATGTAAAATTTGTGGGTAACTTTTAACACCTCTATTTTTATCAATTTCCTCCAAAGAGCAAAATGCAAAACTCGTTTATAGTTTATAGTTTATAGTTTATGGTTTATAGTTTATGGTTTATGGTTTATAGTTTATGGTTTATGGTTTATAGTTTATAGTTTATGGTTTATAGTTTATAGTTTATGGTTTATAGTTTATAGTTTATGGTTTATAGTTTATGGTTTATAGTCCTTCAACTATAAACTATCAACTATAAACTATCAACTATCTACTACATTTCAGCGTTAAAATACTTGAAGTCCTTTTTGAAATTTGATTTGTAATTTTGCATTTTGATATTTGATTTAATTTCAGGTCTAACTCTCAGAATATTTTTACCCATAAATTTTACACGCACCCGTGTATTAGGTTCTTTGCAAATAGCGGTTGACAAAATGCCTTAAATCACATATAATTATCTATGGTATGGAACAACATAAGGTTATCTTTTATCCAGGTGGAGAAATAGGTAATGCGGCTGATGGTGAGAGTTTGCTTCGTGTGGCGGCGGCGGCTGGGCTTTATATTACCGCCTCTTGCGGTGGAAATCACACCTGTGGGAAATGCAAGGTTATCATTGAATCAGGCACAATCGAAGGCGGAATATCAGAAAAACTCACGGCTGAAGAAATAAAAAAGGGCTACAGATTAGCCTGTGTTTCTAAGATAAAGAGTAACCTAACTGTCCGAATTCCGGCAGAATCCCAATTTTCAGATAAACGCTTGCTGGAAGAATCTGTTTCAAAACGACTCCTTATCCCGGAATCCCTGAAAGACATAAGACCAGATTATAAACTCGACCCCCTATTGAATAAATACTATCTTGAATTACCCCCACCAACTAAAGAGGATAATATCGATGATTTCTCCCGTGTTAAAAGAGCAATTAAGTCAACATATAAAGATTGTTCAATTAACCTTTTTTCTTTAAACAAACTGCCACAGACCTTGAGAGAATCAAACTTTAAGATTACTCTAACCTTACTTGAAGAGGAGAAAAATAAACCAAAGATAGTAAATATCGAAGAGGGGAATACACAGGATAGACATTTTGCCCTTGCCATTGATGTTGGGACAACCTCAATTTATGTTCGATTAATTAACCTTTCGTCAGGAGAGATTCTCGCCACGGTCTCAGACTACAATGCTCAGATTGGCTACGGAGAAGATGTGATTACGCGGATAGTGTATTCGTTAAAGGGTGATGGGCTTAAAATATTGCAAGAGGCGGTGGTCAAAACCATAGAATTACTCATCACTCAAATACTTAACGAGAAAAATATCACCCGCCAGGAAATATCCTATCTTGTTGCCGCAGGAAATACGACAATGGTGCATTTATTAGCCGGAATTACACCTAAATATCTGCGTGAGGCACCTTATGTTCCGGTAACAAATTCATCTATTGAGATTCAAGCCTCCAAAATTGGGCTTGAATTTCCTGAATATGTCCATCTTTATATTTTGCCCGGAGTGGCAAGTTATGTTGGTGGGGATATTACCGCCGGTGTGCTTGGAACAGGGCTTTTTCAATCTGATGAATTAACCCTGTTCATAGATATTGGCACTAATGGTGAGGTAGTTCTGGGAAATAAAGATTGGTTAATCACAACCTCATGTTCAGCCGGACCTGCCTTTGAAGGAGGCACAATAAAACATGGAATGCGAGCAACCATTGGCGCTATCGAGCAGGTAGAAATAGGTAATGATTATGAACCAATGCTTATTACGATTGGTCATAAATCTCCAAAGGGAATATGTGGTGCAGGATTGATTAGTTTAGTCGCCGAGTTATTGGAGACGGGAATAATATCTCAAAAGGGTAAGTTTAATACCAATATCGATACCCCACGAATTAGAACGACGCAGGGGATAAAGGAATATGTTCTTTGTTACGCAGACCAGACTGACATCGCCAGCGATATAGTTATTACCGAACCTGACATTGATGACCTTATTCGTGCCAAAGGCGCTATGTATGCTGGTATTTGCACATTACTTAATAGTGTCCGTCTTAGTATTATGGATATTTCTAAGATAATCGTTGCGGGGAATCTGGGATTTCACCTTGAGATAGAAAAGGCAATTACAATCGGTCTTTTACCAGAGGTCTCATCTTCAAAATTTATATTTATCGGAAATGGCTCTTTACCTGGAACAACACTTTGTGCCCTATCAAAAGAGATGTTCGAGCAGGTAAAACAGATTGCTAATTCAATGACAAATATTGAGCTTTCAGATAATTCTGAATTTATGAATGAATACATCGCCGCCCTTTTTCTACCTCATACCGAAGAAAAAAGATTCCCAAATATATTTAAAATGCTCTCTTCGTTGAACTAACATTCCCGGTAACACTTTAGCCGTCTGAAGGTGTAAATAATGGAAAATGGGTAACCGTTCACCGCACAGACGCAGAGAAAAAAATTGTTGACAAAATTTGAAGTTAAATGGTATTCTATTAAAGAGATAAAATTGTTACCACAAAAACACAGTAGGGTAGCGTTCTCTAATTGAAGGTAACCGTTCATGGATATAGCCACGAATGAACACGAATAATAAAAAGATTTGTAGTGCGAGGCTTTAGCCTCGCTTCTGGCAAGCAGGAAAGCAAACCTAATTGCTTTTTCATAAATAGGTTCCTCTTTTGGGGAGAGCGATAGCAAGAAGAACTTTAATGTAAATATCAAAATGCAAATATCAAAATTACAATGCAAAATGCAAAAATACTTGTAAATTA
>JBFLYA010000147.1 GCA_040757115.1 bacterium
TAATGAAATTCTGGTTATCCTTCTTCACCAAACTCAATATGTCTATTTCCATCTCTTTTCCATTGCATCTTCTTCTCAGGTTTGGATTGGTCCATTCAATAGACATCCCTAATCCTTTGAATATTCTCTTAAAAGAAGCAAAGGCTAATCCCTCGGGGATTCTTCCTATCCCTTTGGTTACACCATCTACGGATTTAAGCAAATTCTCTATTTGTTTATCAACTTTCTTTTGTTCCTCCTCTCTCTTTTTGAACATAGCCCTTAATTCTTCATCGGTTTTTTTAAGTTGCTCATCGGTCTTTTTTTGAGCCTCTCTAAGTTCCTCATTACCCTTTCTAAATTCTTCCTGACTCTTTCTAAATTCCTCTTCCTGACTCTTTCTAAACTCTTCCTGACTCTTTAAAAGCCGCTCTATCCTTCTATCTACATCCTTAAGTTCCGCTTTAGTCATTTTTAATCACCTCTTCATATTCTATTTTTTAACATTTATTATTTTATATTATTTTACCCCTTTTGTCAATAAATTTTTTTTGGTTCATCAAAACTTTAGCACAGTTACTTATTCCACTACCAGCTACCAATAAACTTTACCAGATAAAGAGGGGAATAACCCCCAATATTTAACTTATTCTTACCCACAAATTGGGTAGAAGGAGAGAAACAAAGAGAAATACCACGAAGGGCACGAAGGGCAGGGAGAAAAATTATTTTAGGAATGGATTTTTTGGGATTTGATGCATTATCGTAATTATTCAGCCACTGATGGACACGGATTAACACGGATGAAATAGTCATAAGATAGAACTCAGAGGACAGCGGAATATTCTTTACTACTTTTACAGTTGATTACCAACCAGGCGGAACTACTACTCTAACCGCAACAGGGCTTAATTCCAATTTAGTCGCTACGGCTACCTTTGTAACCATCACCCAGCCAACTACCGTTATTGAGCAAGAAGACTTCTGGAGATATACATATTCACCTAACTCTGGCTGGGAAACATTAGGATATGATGACAGTAGTTGGAGTAAAGGCAGAGCTCCTTTCGGAAATCAGTCTGATGGTGATTGGATTCCTCATACAGATTGGCCTGCAGGGACGACACTATACCTTAGAAAGTATATTGATTTACCTGCATCTGCTAAATTGACTATCTATACTGGCGTAGATAACGAAATCCATATCTATATAAATGGTGTTAATATTTTTAATGCCTCTGCTCATGGATTTACATATCGCTGGGAATATACATTTGACATTCCTAAAGGATATATAAACCCAGGAAGAAATGTAATTGCTGTGCAAGCAGTGGATTGGGGTGGCGCGACAGGATTTGATCTGAAGGCTATTGCTGAGGTCAATATACCTCCAATGGGTTCTATGGCAATTAGTTCTGTGCCTTCGGAGGCAAAAATTTACTCAGATGGAATGGATACAGGTAAACTCACTCCTGCTGTCTTGACCAATCTATCCACAGGTAGTCATCAAATTGTCTTAACTAAGCCTTTGTATAACAATTGGGCTGAAACTGTTACTGTATCCTCGGGACAGACTACAGAAATAGATGTTCCTCTTAGACTTTCTCCAACAATTATCATTACCCCTATTTCTGGTACTGTTGGAATTATAATCACAGTTACAGGTGAAAACTTTAGTCCAATTGAGGCAATTAGGATTGATTTTGGTCTGATTTCCTCAATTACCATCGCCACTACTACTGCCTACGGCACCTTTGCCACTACTTTTACGGTATCTTCTCAACCAGCAGGAACCACTACTATTGTGGCTACTGGTCTAACTTCCGGGTCAAAAGCCTATGCTACCTTCACGCTTACTACTCCACCGCAAGCAACACTGACTGTCCGCTTAGACCAGATTGATGCCGCTAAATTCCCCACTATCGAATGCCATGTCCGTGTAACTCAAGGAACGACATCTATTGCAGGACTGACAGCGGATAATTTCCAATTAACCGAGCAGTCTGAATTAGAATCTATACCGACCGTAGAGATAATCAGTGTCAGTGCAACTAATACTGGGGGTGTAGCTATTGCCCAGGTATTAGATAGAAGTGGTAGTATGCAAGGTCAGAAGATAACCGATGCTAAAACCGCCGCTAATTCCCTTGTTGATATGATGCAACCTCTGGATAGAATGGCGATAGTCTCTTTTGCTTCAAATGTTACTGTTGACCAATCCTTTACCAGTAATCAATCTGCCTTACATACCGCTATCAACAACTTAGTTGCCGATGGAGGCACGGCTTTGTATGATGGCATATATATGGGAATAGGTCAATGCACACAAGAAATCGGTGTTAAAGCAGTTATTGCTTTGACTGATGGTCAGGAAAATAGTAGTTCACATACTCAGCAACAGGTGATTGATTATGCTATTGCCAGTGCTGTGCCTGTTTATACCATTGGCTTAGGTGGTGATGTAGATGCAGGGATACTTACGCATATTGCCACATCTACCGGTGGCACATACCATTTTTCACCAAACTCTACCCAGCTACAAGAGATATTTGCAGATATTAGAGAAGAGATAGAACAGCAGTATTTAGTTACTTATAATACTCATAACCCGAATTATGATGGCACACTGCGGAATGTAGTCATTACTGCGAGTTATAACTCTGCCATTGGCTCAGATTCGGGGACATATCGTGTAGATGAACCACCGAAAATTATCCGCACCCCAGAAACTATTGCCTTAGGTTCACAAAGTCAACCTGCCAACCAACCACTAACTATCGCCGCAACCATTACTGATAATACCGCAGTTACTAATGCCACCTTATTCTATCGACATTCGGGAACACTAACCAGCTATTCTCAGCTGACTATGACTCATATAGGTAATAACCTGTATAAAACAACTATCCCAGCCGCAAGTGTTAATTACCCGGGCGTGGATTACTATATCACTGCCTCAGATGGTAGATTAGTCGCTTCAGACCCAAAGAACAATCCTGAAACCTACCCATATCAGATTGCGGTATATCCAAATGAAAAACCAGTGATTATACATACCCCTGTTTCTGGAGCGTTAATTAACTCATCAGTAACTATTACTGCCTATGCTACGGATACCACAGATTATATTACTTCGGTAACCTTATCCTATCGTATCAAGGGTTATGTGCTTTATGAGAATGTAGTTATGACTAAGGCAGGTAATACCTATACCGCTACCATACCGGCGAATAAGATGACCTTTGCCGGGGTCGAATACTATATTGTCGCGATGGACAATTATGGTTTGCGGGCATATCACGGCACCGATGTTAATCCACACTACATTCGTCCCAATGTTCCACCGAGTATAACTATTACCGCACCACCAGCACAAGGGGCTTATGCTACCAGTTCTTATACCATCGCCTGGGTAGATGCTGACCCGGATAATGATGCCCAAATATCACTCTACTATGATACCAATAACACTGGCTATGACGGCTCAACTATCACTACTGGACTTTCTGAAGATAGCAGTATCAATAGCTATATCTGGGATATCTCAACTATCCCTGAAGGTAGTTACTACATCTATGCTAAGATAGATGATGGCACTAATACACCGGTCTATGACTACAGCAATGGACCATTAAATATTGATCATTCACTACCACGAGCAACCATTACTACCACCCCTGCGTCACCAATTACTGCTACTGGCACAGTCTATGTTATCTTAACTGCCTCAGAAAAATTATCTGCCGTCTCACTGACATTTACTCCCTATGGTAAATCACCTATCTCTATACCGTTGACTACCACAGATTATATCACCTGGCAGGGTAATTTCCAGGTTACTCTTTATACTGGCGATGGGATAGGCACATTTAATTATACCTTGAAGGATTTATTCGGTGTTGCTTTTCCAGGCAGCCAAACCCTGGAAATAGATGTTGCTGGTGTCATATTTACACAGTCGAATTATAGCTTCAATGTAGAAAAGGACTATAACCAGCAAGGATTGGTCAAGGTTAAGAATATTGATAATGAAGCACATCAATTTTCAGCTCAGACGCTTAATGTCCCTGAAGGGATAGCGGTAGATTTTATCGGTGATGGCTCTGTAGATAGTCCTATTACCTTACAGCCTGGTGAAGAAAGAAATCTTATTCTATCCATACATACGCAATATGCCACCAAAACAAACTACTCATTACAAGGAACATTGACCAATGATGAAGGACTAATTTCGCATACGACAATAAATATTAATGTTCGGCTGCCCGAGGTTAGGTTTACGGTTAGTCTCATCAGTGAAGACCCAATGACATTAGCCAAAACCTATAGAATTACCAATATAGGTGCTGACCCAATTCCGGATTTAACCATTGACCTGGGAACGCTTACAGATAAGGTTATTATGCATCCGCTACTCTATACCATATATTTAGGGACACAGAGCTATGTTGAATTTAAGTTAGTGCCGATTATCAATGAGACTTTTACCGGGCTATCTGGCACCTGGAGTGTGAGTAGTGGGGATAAGGTGGTGGAGGTTCTTACTACCTGGCAGGTTACAGGGACGATATACAAGGTAACATTAAATCAGCCAAAACTCGTTTTTGACATTAGTTATCTCTATCAATATCAAGAGGGATATTATGTCTGGGTGCAATACTGCCCCAATCAACCACCACGCCGGGTATGGGTCGCAGACCCAAGGTTAATTAAGAGCATTGACCCATTCTATATACCAACAGGATTTGGGACTGCCAATGTCCAAAGTGCAAACTTGAGTATGCATTTTAGTCAAGGAAATATTCAGGCTAATCGTGATACCTATATTTATATAAATAATAATGAAGTGGGTAGATTACTAAATGTTAATCCGGAAGGGTATTATACATTTCCAGTTGTGCCAGAGTATTTTCTGTATCCCGACCCGTATGTTGGTAATCGCCGCAATGAGATAAATATGGAGACAAATATAAATACGGGGCACTTAGCCTGGGTAGGTAACTTTAGGGTGACCATACTCTTAGATAAGTTTGAGGTGTATGTTATTGCCACAAGTTCAGCGGCGGCTACGACTACTGCCTGGGCATTGCCTTATGTGCATCATAATTCTGAGCAATTATTTGTTAATATTACTCAGCCACCGGCTGGCTTTGAGTATAAGAAAGGCACTAAGGTGTTGATTAAAGCTGAGGTCAAGGATGAGCATGACCTCTTCCAGTGGCTGTGTAATGTTCAGGCAAGTTTTACTAATAGCACCTCAACTTTGAATTTATATGACGATGGCATGCATAATGATGCCGGTGTAAATGACGGTATTTATGCCAACTACTGGTATCCTGTAAGTGAAGGGACTGTTACTATCACTGTGGTTGCCAGTAACTGCAAAACACAGGCAACCGATACAGTTACCGGCACGATTATTGGAAACCGAGCACCTACAGTAGATATACTTACACCAACAGAACTACAAACATTACAAGGAACTACCACTATCTCGTATCAAGCCACAGACCCAGATGGCGATAGTTTATACTTCTATATCTATTATAGTGCCTCTTCGATTGGTCCCTGGAATCTGTTCTACATCGGCGTAAATACCGCCTATCTCTGGAATACTAACATCCTGGAAAATGGTATTTACTATATTCGGGTAGTAGCCAGTGACCCTAGCGGATTGACAGGCTCAGATACCGTCAAGGTAACTGTAAAGAATAAAAAACCAAAGATTAGAGTTAATCCTACTGCTGGCTCTCAATGTGCCTTAGTTACGGTTTATGGTGAAGACTTTGGTGCGACAGAGACGGTTCAGATTGACTTTGGGCTACATCTTAATATTACTACTGGCATGACTAATGCCGAAGGCTCATTTACTACCTATTTTACCGTTGATACCCAGGCTGTAGGCACTATCTCAGTTGTCGCTACAGGTATAAATTCACACCTGAGGGCCTCTGCAGATTTCACTATTACCGCAATACACTATATCAAAGGATATATTCGCTATGCGAATGGTGAAGGAATTCCAGGCATCAAAGTCTATTTAATGAGCCCTATAGTAAATGATTGTTATATCACTTCTGCGGATGGTTATTATGAATTTAATAATTTACCTACAGGATATTATCGCACCAGACCGTTCAAGGAGTGGTATACCTTTGAGCCGCCGGGTAGGGAATATTATCCTGTATTAAATGCCAGTTATGATAATCAGAATTACATCGGGACACCACAGAGGTATTATATTAAAGGTAGATGTAAGACAGAGGCAGATGAAGGGATAGGTGGAGTGCAGGTAGTTTTATCAGGTTCTGTGCAGGCAACCTATACGACTAATGCCAGTGGATATTATGCCTTCTGGGATGTTCCGGGTGGCACATATACCATCACCCCTTATAGGCAATTCTATACCTTTGTTCCGGCAAATAGAATCCTTCCTAACATAGATTTCCATCAAGCAGGACAGGATTTTGTTGGCACATCTACAACTGTAGAAAGATATTATATCAAAGGAACTATCACGGATATGAGTCATAATCCGTTAGCCGGGGTAAGGGTATATCTGTTAGGCACGATGGATAATGTTTTTATCACCAGAGCAGATGGTTATTATGAATTTAGCAATCTTGTGCCAGGTTATTATCGAACCAGTCCGTGGAAACAAGGATATACCTTCAGACCATCTGGCAAAAGATATGAATACCTGTGTAGCCATTATGAGCATCAAGACTTTGACGATGATGGTCCACCACAAGGAATTCAACCACCACCACCTACCAGTACACTCACATCGCTATTCTTTGTAGTAAAGGATAATGCAGGAAAAGGAATAGCAGGGGCACAGATTACACTGACGCCATTAAATGTAGAAAATGTAGTGAGGGTCTTCAGACCCGTTGGGGAAAACGCATCTAAAGATGCTCACTACAGACCCGTCTCGGCTGGCATTATCACTGATGCAGATGGTATGGCAGATATTATCAAACCTATCTCAGAATTGTATGGCCACTATAAAATAGAGGTGGCAAAACCAGGCTATAACTGCGAAGCTCAGATGATTACTATTACCGAAGAGACGATAGCACTGGATATTCCTCTACTCCTACAGCCAATTATTTTACTCCCAACTGTAAATAAACTTTACCAGAATTACCCAAATCCATTCAATCCCAATCAGGAAGAAACACAGATTTCGTATGATTTAGCCGTGAATGCTCATATAGTCATTAAGATTTACAACATTGCTGGAGAATTAGTCAGGACATTAGAGGAAGATAAACTTGCTGGGTCAAATATTACTACCCTATGGAATGGTAGAAACGATGATGGTGATATAGTTTCATCAGGCGTCTATTTCTATCAATTACATATTGGTGGAAGTGTAGTTGGGACTAAGAAGATATTAGTAATAAAATAGGACGCAGATGTACAGGATTTACAGGATTTTTAAAAAATATTATCCTAATAATCTGCGAAAATCTGCGTCCCAAAAAAGGAGGTAAAATAAAATGTTAAACAAAACTATTTCGTTAATTCTAACAATACTAACTTTTCCCATAATTTGTCAGGCGGCTTCTGATACCGGCGCTGATTTCTTGAAATTAGGTATTGGTGCCAGACCTTCAGCTCTGGGTGAGGCATTTTGTGCCCTGGCAGATAGTGTTGACTCTATCTATTACAATCCGGCAGGATTAGCCCGGCTGAAACAAAAAGAGGTTTCTGCAATGTATGGCGATAAACGAGAGGATACTGCCCGCACATCATTAGTTTATGCCCAGCCACTACAAGAATGGGAAGCTGGCGGTGTATTAGGAATAGGTATCATCTATCAAGACTTAGGTGAGATAGAACTGCGTAATAAATTTAATCACCCACAAGGTTCTATCAATCCCGCTGAGTTTGCCGTGATTTTCTCCTATGCGAAAAAGTATTATGAAAATCTATTATTAGGTGGGAATGTAAAATACATCCAACGCGAGCTTAAGAAAATAAAGGCTAAAGGCGTTGCCTTTGACCTTGGTCTCCTATATTTCCCGCAAATCCCAAAATTCCTGAACCTGTCAGGAACAGGTTTAACCACAGGTCTGTGTCTGGAGAATATAGGTAGTAAGATAAAGGGTGATGAGTTGCCGTTAAACTTACGGCTTGGTGTGGCGTATTCGCCTTTAAATAATCTCTCCTGTAGTTTAGATGTGAACCAACACCTTTATAATTCCGACTTATGTTGGAATCTTGGGCTTGAATATAGATATAGTTTGTTGGCTGTAAGACTGGGCTATTTTGACAAAGGAAGACAGATAAAGGGATTGAGTTATGGATTTGGAATAAAGTATCTGGGCTATCAGCTTGACTTTGCCAATCTTGCCAGTGGTGAGATGGAAAATGCAGAAGATATGAACCGCATATCCCTCTCAGTGAGTTGGTAACCGCAGGCTTTGTATGTGTTTAGCGTGTTCTGAATGACGCTAATTTAAGGCGTAACTCTTTGGTAAATAATAGGCTTTTTAAAAATTCTCTGCGTCTCTGTGTCTCTGCGGTGAAAAACTTCTCTCTTCAAACAAAAGCAAAAAGGAGGTGGTAAGATATTTCAACGCTGGCGAAGAGTTGACATAAAAATCTAAAACAAAAGGAGGTGAAAAAAAATGAAAAAACTAACATTACTTACTATGCTTGTCCTTGGGCTACTTGCTACCGCTACCTATACAACTACAGTATACGCAGAAGATACACAAGCTTATCTTACCCAAACTAATCAAGCTACTGACTATGCTTGGGGATTAGGAAAAGTTACTCCCTGTCACTATGATGGTCCAGGTCCATATGTATCTACTATGACCCATACCTATTTCTATGGATCAAGAACAAGTTTAATCGTAGATATTGCTGACCAACATCTCGAGTGGGAAGCTATAGGTCTACCAAATGATTACATGATCAGGTGGACAAATATTTATGCACGGGCACTTTCCATAAGAGAACCATTCTATTTAAGGATGACGGTAGATGGGTGTGCAGATGTACTGAGAATTGGTGGTACGCAAACTATCCCCACATACTATGCTGTAGGAACTGCAAGTGGTAGTCATCCTGGGCCAGGTGATTTTGTTCGTGCGAATGAATTTAGGAGTTTAGTGGGACCTCCCCATGGGGATTATAGAACACCAAATGCAAGGATACCATCTTCCGGCGGAGGATCCGCCATTCGCTATAACAAAGACTTATGGGCAAGGGTGGTTCCAGATGATAGTACTCTTACAGGTAGGTATGAGGATATATTCCTTATTACCTTTGTAGTAGAGTTCTAAATCTTGACAGAGGAGTATTTGTGAGGAAGTATTCCAGCGACTGACGAGAGAGACCTGTTTCCTTCTTGTCTGAGAGGGGCAGGTCTCTCTTTGC
>JBFLYA010000148.1 GCA_040757115.1 bacterium
TTTCTTTAGCTGGTTCCCCACCCATAGCTTGTAACACTGTACCTCCCCCAATCACCATACTTAAAACCACTAAAAACCCTAATACTTTTTTTACTTTAAACATCTTTCAAACACCTCCTAAAATTTTTAACTTTGTTTTTTTAACTATACTACATTTTTTAACATTTGTCAAATTCAATTTCTCATTTTTCCCCTCATTCCTTATTTACATTTACACCTTTATCTGATGAATCAAATTATCATCTGGTATTAATTCATCACCTGAGGTAACTACAAATGAGGTACTTGCTTGACTATCTGCAGGTAATTCTAAGGTAGATGCAGGATATTGGGTGATAGAAAGGCATTTTGATGCCCTAATCAGTTTCATCTCAATATTAGCCGTAAAAGACTTATTCTTTGCCTTGTTAGTGATAGTGATGTAATGAGTATGTGATTCATGTGGCTCTGTAAAATTCTCCCAGGCAGGATGGATAGATACAAAGATAGGTGGCACAATCTCAAAACTCCAGCGATAAGGAGATTGTTTCAAATCATGCCCTGGCTCATTAGCATTATCCTTTGCCTCAATTGAGCAAGAATACTCACCATAATCTAAGTTATTCACTGCTGATGCTTGATGAAAGGTTCCTTGAGGAGTATTCAATACAATAGTTGAATTATCAATCCCGGAGGCATAGCTGTTAACTGGTGGGTCAAAAAGCGTAGCAGAGATATTGACTGTCCAGGGTGTCTCCTCAGCAATAATCACCTCACCATTTGCTGGGGTGGTGGCAGTTACCTCCGGCTCCTCGGTGTCAATTAAAAAGGAATGGTAGCCTGATATTGGTACTTCAATAGTTTCAATAATATCTTCCTTACAATCAGCACTGGCTATCTTTACCTGCATTTGTGTTTTCTCCTCAAAATAAAGCCTTGCGCTGCCGTCAGTCCCTTTGGGAATATTCAAGATTACAGAGAAGTTCTTACCCGAGCCGGCTAAAGATATTGGATGTGGAGAAGAAAAAGCACCGTTACCTTTAATAAATAGTGTTGGTGCTGAAGGTAAAGATTCGGATAAGGTAATAGAGATAGATATTGCCCCTTCTCTGACAGGAGATTCCCTTGAGATAGTAATTTGTGCTGTGATAGGAGATTTAGAAAACAGCTCTTCTAATATTTGTCTTTTAACCTTAACACTTTTGTATAAGTCAACATGATGTGTTGACAGGGCACCAATATCCTCAAGCCTTTTAACTGTCTTTCTCTGCTGATGTAGAAGTCTACCTTTAGCAGAGAGATAAGAAACCACACCATCTCCACCCTCAAACAATGGTGGGCCAATCCTATCCTCAGCTAAATTAATATAAGTAATCGTTGGTGGGTCTGAATTTAATTTATTCTGCCAGAAATACTCCATAAAGGCACTACCTTTTTCCTGCAATTGCTCAGTTCCAACTAAGTTAGGGTCAGGTTTGTTATACTTCTTAGCAATATCTGATTTCCATTTTGAAGAAACTGGTAAATTTCGGAAGAAGTCAGATATACCACTACCCATCTGCGGTGTCCCCATCATAATAATTTGATTTATGTCATTGCCGTAGCGGGGGATGTTGGAGATGGTTATCTTTTTGGGTTCTTTTTCACCAGCAGGAGTATATTCATAATCCATTGTAGGCTGATGTTGATTCCCATACATCATAGTATAAAGCTCAGCTACAATACCACCTCTTGAATGAGCAACAATATCAAGTTTAGTTGCTCCTGTTCGTCTCTTAACTTCATCTATTGCTTGTTTAAGCTTTTTAACATCCTCTTGTATCAATCCTTGTCCTCTGTTAGGAAAATCACCAAACAAATCAGCTAAGGTAAACACATCAAATCCTGCATTTTGCAATGTCTTCACCATGCATCCATCTTTAAAACTCTGTGAATCACCATTGAGTCCATGAACTATCAATACAGGATTTTTAGCAAAAGCAGGACTTAACAAAAATAAAGTGCCTACCAGACCTAAAATAATGGTTCTTTTAAACATAATTTACTCACCTTCAAAAGATTAAAAATTTAAGACTAAAACTCAAACTCACTATCTGGAATACCAGTATTTAATTGAATATTGCTAAGAGTAATTTCTTCTGTTGCTCTTGCTGTTTTAACAAACTTTGTTGGAATCCAAGTATCATTGATAAGTACAAAATTACTGAATTCTCTGGTTGAACTTACATTACCACTTTTAATTCCAATTGCTATAATTTTTGTAAATACCCCTTTATTAAAATCCATTGTGAATTCGTATCTTAACCATCCTGGTACAGGATAGTTATACTCATCCTCAGGATTACTTGCTTTCGGCACTGCCTCAATCACCCAGGTATCAGGTTGAGGATTATCAATCACCTTCGTATCAAACTTAGTCATTATCTCATCCAACCGCCAGTAGAAATCAAGTCTATCTGGGTCTAACATTAAATACCAAGGAAGTTTGTATATCCAATCTTCACCATCTACTTTCCTATAATGGGTCTGATTTTTTATAATGGTAGGACTTTCTGGTTCATCATTAAGAATATACTTAAGTTTATCTGGTGGTTTAAATAAAAACTTTAGATTAGCTATATGGGTATCTTTAAATAATGGATACCCCCATCCTCCTTCCTTTTTTGTCACACTATA
This sequence comes from bacterium, assembly GCA_040757115.1. Classification (NCBI taxonomy): domain Bacteria; species bacterium. Next base: position 2,656 of record JBFLYA010000148.1, read on the forward strand.
CATATCTGCCTTCAGGTCTTGTATCTTCTGGTAATTCGCCTTGACCTTATCCAGTAATGCCTGGACAGTAGGCGTGCCGATTTGTTTTGGTCTAAGTGGTAGATTTTTCTTTTTTACCACCTTTTCCTGCTTCGTCTTTTGCTCATTAGCCTTTAGCCATGGCCACTGCCATTCTATACCCTGGGCTATAGTGCTACTGCATAGCAAGATACACATCACCCCAATGCAACACATTATCTTTTTAATCCTTGTTCCTCTTGAATTTCCCTTTAAACCTTTTAAATTACACATTGTTTTTTACCTCCATATTTTTGATAATTGGTTAAATGGTAACTGGTTAAATAGTCACCCTTTACCAGGTTTCTTTAATTATAACACATTTTTTGTCTTTTATCAAGGTTTAATTTTTCATTTTTTCTTTTTGTACACTGATTGCACGGATTACACTGATTTTTTTTATTTTTATACTCCGTGAGAATCTGTGCTATCCGTGAAATCCGTGTACTTTAGATTCCAAACAGGTTAATATCCCGGGCAAAAACTCAAATTCATAGCCATATTTCTGTGTAAAACAAACTACCACACCACCTTCCTCAACATATCTCCGTAACCTCCATTCCAATATTTCAGAAGTATCTACACCACTTAATCCATAGCTCGGAATAATTAGCACCTTGAAGTCGGATAACTTGCGAGGGATGAGGGACGAGGGATGAGGGATGAAGGACGAAAGAGGAGGGACGAGGGATGAAAGAGGAAGTGACTTTTGGAGTTCAGACTTTAGCCTTTCATTCGCAGCATTGGGCATTTGGATTTGATTTGATATTTGGAATTTGGATTTTGGAATTTGTTTGTAATTTGGAATTTGTGATTTGGAATTTTCCTCAATGGAGGATGGTAACGGTTCAAGGTCACGATCGATAAACCAGACAGGCTCTTTAAACCGTCCTAAAAGATGTGCTACTCCATCCACAAATCCATTCAAATACACCCCAACCTCTGCCTCAGAATCTATCTTTGCCGGTGTTGGGTATCTTGGGTCTGAAATATCATAGGATTCATCCGGATGGTCAGTGACTATGTTCTGGCCATTGGCATACTGAATGGCAGATAATTTTAAGCCACGGACAGTTATTATTATCTGATGAATCAAATTATCATCCGGTATTAATTCATCACCTGAGGTAACTACAAATGAGGTACTTGCTTGACTATCTGCTGGTAATTCTAAGGTAGAAGCAGGATATTGGGTGATAGAAAGGCATTTTGATGCCCTAATCAGTTTCATCTCAATATTAGCCGTAAAAGACTTATTCTTTGCCTTGTTAGTGATAGTGATGTAATGAGTATGGGATTCATGTGGGTCTGTAAAATTCTCCCAGGCGGGATGGATAGATACAAAGATAGGTGGGGCAATCTCAAAACTCCAGCGATAAGGAGATTGTTTCAAATCATGCCCTGGCTCATTAGCATTATCCTTTGCCTCAATTGAGCAAGAATACTCACCATAATCTAAGTTATTCACTGCTGATGCTTGATGAAAGGTTCCTTGAGGAGTATTCAATACAATAGTTGAATTATCAATCCCGGAGGCATAGCCATTCACTGGTGGGTCAAAAAGAGTAGCAGAGATATTGACCGTCCAGGGTGTCTCCTCAGCAATAATCACCTCACCATTTGCTGGCGTAGTAGCAGTAACCTCCGGTTCCTCGGTGTCAACCAGGAAATTATACTCACCACTAATTGGGGCTTGAATAATATCTTGAACTTCCTGACAATTTTCATCGGCTATTGTTACCGGAATTGATGTTGTCTCGTTAATATAAAGTTTGGCATTACCATCGTCGCCTTTGGAAATAAAGCATTTACCAGAGAAGTTTTTCCCGGAACCAGATAAAGCAATCTCTGGTAGTGGCACTGGGACAAATCCTCCCTTTTGGTAAATGAGTGTTGGTGGACATGGTAAGGTCTCAGAAGTAGTTACATAAACATTTATTGCCCCTTCTCTGACAGGAGATTTCCTTGAAATAGAGATGTTAGCTACAATAGGAGACTTAGAAAACAGCTCTTCTAATATTTGTCTTTTAACCTTAACATTTTTGTATAAGTCAACATGATGCGTTGCCAGGGCACCCATATCCTCAAGCCTTTTAACTGTTTTTCTTTGCTGATGTAGTGGGACACCTTTAGCTGAATCAAAAAAAATTACACCATCACCCGGTTTAAACGATGGAGGACCAATCCTATCCTCAGCTAAATTAATATAAGTAATCGTTGGTAGGTCTGAATTTAATTTATTCTTCCAGAATAACTCCTCCATAAAATTACTACCTTCAGTCCGCTGCTGCTCTATTGCTACAGAATACGGGTCAGGACATTTACCTTTCTTATGGATTTCATTAACTATCTCTGGATTTTTATATGAAAAATCAGCCCACTCACTTCCCATCTGCCCTGTCCCCAGCATAATGATTTGATTGACATCATTGCCGTAGCGGGGGATGTTGGTGATGGTCTTATTTTTTTTAAATTTTTCTTTTTTGGGTTTTCCAGCAGGATAATACGAATAATCCATCGTAGATTGATATTGATCACCAGACATCATAGTATAAAGTTCAGCTACAATACCACCTCTTGAATGTGCAACTATATCTACCTTATCTGCACCAGTAAAATTTTTAATCTCATCTATCTTTTGTTTTAGCGCCTTTACATCTTCTTGTATTAATCCCTGGCCTTTATCATCAAAATCAATAGTAAATATCTCTTTTCCCTCATACCCAGCATTCATCAAGGTAGTTATTAAACAACCTTCTTTCCACATTTTTGAATCCGCAAAAGTTCCATGAACTAAAAGCACAGGATTCTTCGCCACGGCAGGACTTAACCAGAATAGACTACCTACCAAACCTAAGGCTATAACTCTTTTAATCATAATCCACTCACCTCCTAAAAACTCTAAATTCTATACTCTAAACCCTTACTTGAACTCAAATTCACTATCTGGAATACCAGTATTTAGTTGAATATTACTAAGCGTAATTTCTTCAGTTCCCTCTCCTATTTTAATTAATGTGGTGGGTATCCAAATATTATTGATTAGTTGAATATTTTTATATTCGGATGCTAAATCTTTATCTCCTCCAGTTTTTGCATCAAAATCAAAAATTTTTGTAATTACTCCTTTTCCATAATCAATATAAATTTCTAATCCCCACCTTGGTGAAAATGGATAATTGTACTCATCCTCAGGATTACTAGCTTTCGGCACTGCCTCAATCACCCAGGTATCAGGTTGAGGATTATCAATCACCTTCGTATCAAACTTAGTAATTATCTCATCCAACCGAAAGTAAAATTCAAATAACCTTTGTGGGTCTAATAAAGTATACCATGGTAGTTTATAACTTCCAACAGAAGACTCTTCAGTAATTGGTGCTCCCCATTCTCCTATACTTTTACTGTATTTAGTACTATCTTTTACAATTACCGTGAGAACATTTTCGGGTGGTATCCATTTAAGTTTACCAGGTGCTTTAAAGAAAAACTTTTCATCCTGTGTAATTAAATCACCTACTATGCCTAACCACTTAGCAAATTCAGAATCCCATGTTTTGAAATTCCAATTTGCCTTCAAATCTTGAATCTTCTGGTAATTCTCCTTGACCTTATCCAGTAATGCCTGGACAGTCGGCGTGCCGATTTGTTTTGGTCTAAGTGGTAGATTTTTGTTTTTAACCACCTGTTCCTGCTTAATCTTTTGCTCCTTAGCTTTTAGCCATGGCCACTGCCATTCTATACCCTGGGCTATAGTGCTACTGCCCAGCAAAACACACATCACCCCAATGCTACACATTATCTTCTTAATCCTTGTTCCTCTTGAATTTTCCTTTAAACTTCTTTTACCCATTTTAAATCTACCTCCTCATTAGTTTAATTTTTTAGTAATCGGATTAGACGGATATACTGGATTTTTTATCTGCTTAATCCGCTAAATCCGATTACTAAAATAGGATTAGGGTCAGGCAGTTCCCTTTACATTCCACATTTACGGTTTGACCCCAAGAGGAACTAATCCTCTCAAGGCATCCAGTTAATTAATTTACCATCTTTCTTTGGCTTAAATATCAACTTTTTATTTTTACCATTGGAATCCATTACCCATATCCTGTGTTGTGTTCCAAATAGCCAATGCATCTCTTTCCAAAATGCAATTTTCGAACTATCAGGAGACCAGACATATAGCTGTTTTAAAATATTAGAAGAGTAAACATCCCCCTTTTCTGTAAGAGACTTTTGATTTTTACCATCACTATCCATTATCCATATATCGTTATTATTTTTAAAAATAATTTTATTTCCATCAGGAGACCAAATCGGTTTTGAGCCTATCGTTGACAACTGAATTTCTTTCTCGGTCATAATATCTACTTTCCATATTCCATTGCTGACATAAACAATTTTTTTACTATCAGGTGCCCACGCAGGTAATTCTTTATTAGCCCATATAGTATGTGAAGTTAGTTGTTTTCTATTCGTTCCATCTACATTTATAACTCCTAATGTATAAAGAGTAGGATAATCTTTAAGTGTTAAAAAAACAACCTTTTGCCCATCTGGTGAGAAGATGGGATATTCCTCACTAATTTCATCTGTATTACTTAACCATTTTAGTTCATTAGTAAGCAAATTTATTAAACAGATATCAGAATTATCCTGGCAATTTATCATCCCATCATTATTTGTATCTTTTCTTTTAGAAGAAAAGACGAGTAAAATTTCATCATTACTCCATGCAGGATCTTCAGCATAATGAGAAGATACTACCCTTTTATTGTTACCATCAAACTCCATTATCCATAATCGTAAATCAACAGAAAGATTTGCAAAACAACCTGTTCTTTCTAATTCTTTTTCTTTAAAAGTTATGAAAGATACATATTTCCCTGTAGGAGAGAACTTAAAACCGAATTCGTAACCATAAGAAAAAGATGGAGCGGTTGATAAAAGTTTGGGTGTTTTCTTGTAATGAGTTAGCATGTATAATTTTTTATCCACTGAAAAAACAAGATTTCCAAAAGGGAGTTTTCTCTGTAATTCAAACAAATGGGGTTTATCAAGCAAATCCCATTCAAAATAGAGTAAACTTCCTCCTCCAGTAACTAATGCAAGGGCAAAAATTATCCACATCCCTAATTTTACTACTCGCTCATTTAGCCATTTAACTATATTTCTACTTTGGATAATACCCCATATTAGTCCACAAAATGCTGAAATTGGAGTAATGAACAAAATTAGGAATACATAACCTATTCCTGCCAGCCCTTCAGGTTTTCCAAAAGTCATGTTACCTATTAAAATTGCTACCAATATGCCAACTATCCCAAAGAGACCTATCCATCCAATAAGAACCCCTAAACATATTATTGGTGCTATTAGTGCTACCCACTTACTTTTTAATTCTTCCTTAATATTTTCTCCCTTCCATATAAAATATATCCAGCTAAAGATTGCCATCCCTATAGAAAATATTACTATCGTTGCTAAAATTACATTCACTACTTTATTTTGGAAAGGGATATCCTTTAAAAATGAGGATAGAAATATAGGATAAAGACATATTTCAATAATTATCCCTACTATTCCTCCGCATAAGATAAAATGTAAAAACTTCATATTTTTAACCTTCCTTGATTAAAACTTCATATTGGAAAATTTAATTACAAAACTTCTCTTTTTATCTCTGCCGTTAGGTCTTGTATCTTCTGGTAATTCTCCTTGACTTTATCCAGCAATGCCTGAACAGTCGGTGTGCCGATTTGTTTTGGTCTAAGTGGTAGATTTTTCTTTTTAACCACTTTTTCTTGCTTAGTCTTTTGCTCCTTAGCTTTTAGCCATGGCCACTGCCATTCTATACCCTGGGCTATAGTGCTACTGCCCAGCAAGACACACATCACCCCAATGCCACACATTATCTTCTTAATCCTTGTTCCTCTTGAATTTTTCTTTAAACTTCTTTTACCCATTTTAAATCTACCTCCTCATTAGTTTAATTTGTAACCGTTCAGGTAATCCTTTACCGCAGAGACGCAGAGGAACAGAGAAGACATAGAAATAAAGTAACTATTCAGCCACTGATTAACACGGATTAGCACGGATAAAAAAATAAAATCAGTGTTTCATCTGTGTCCATCTGTGACTGAATAGTTACCAATAAATTTTAATTTTTTCTCTGCGTCTCTGTGGCATCTTGCGGTGAACAGTTACTTTAATTTTTTAGTAATCGGATTGAGCGGATTAATCGGATTTCTTTTCTGTTTTTTATCTGCTCAATCCGCTAAATCCGCTTACTAATAATATACCCTAAAAATTTCAATCTGTCAATACCTCAAATTTCTTATTTTCCCTATTTTCCCTATTTTCCCCTTTTTCCTTATTTACACCATCTCCTTCTTTGTAACCGTTCAGGGCTATACATTAGAAGTGTAAACAAGGAGAAACGCTCATGAGTCTGCGACTCACAAAGTCTTATGGTGAAATGTCAAGTAAAAAATTAAGTTTTTTTAAAAATATTTTTCTTGACTTATATCCCTAAAAAGGCACAAAAATAGTATGTTCG
>JBFLYA010000149.1 GCA_040757115.1 bacterium
CAAAGGAGGTGTAAGCGCTATTAGAGAAGCAAAGACTAACATAACTTACTCTTCTACTACATTTATCCAAACCGATGCCGCTGTTAATCCAGGAAATAGCGGTGGTCCACTCTACCTTCTTGAGACAAGTGAGGTGATGGGAATAGCTGTGGCTAAACTTCAAGAATCAGAGGGATTAAACCTTGCCATTCCCATAAATATTGCCAAAAGGCTCATTCAAAATGCCAAAATAACCATAAAAAGCAATCCCGCTACACCTGTCCCTTTTGCCAAACCAGAGCCAGAAAAACCTTCTACTGTTTTAACTGCCCTTGACTATTTACTCCGTGGCAATTCCTGGTATGACAAAAATCTCTATAACCAGGCAATCTCTGATTACAACCGGGCATTAGAGATAAACCCAAGGCTTGCTGAGGCATACTGCGGTCGGGGGCTGCCTATGGTAATAAAGGTCTCTATGACCAGGAAATCTCTGATTACAACAAGGCATTAGAGATAAACCCAAGGGATGCTGAGGCATACTACAATCGGGGGATTGCCTATGGTAATAAAGGTCTCTATGACCAGGCAATCTCTGATTACAACAAGGCAAGTGAGATAAATCCAGGGTTTGCTGAGGCTTACATCAATCGGGGGGTTGCCTATGCCGAGAAAGGCGATTATGACCATGCAATCTCTGATTACAACAAGGCATTGGAGATAAACCCAAGGGTTGCTATGGCTTACTACAATCGGGGGAGTGCCTATGCCGAGAAAGGCGATTATGACCATGTAATCTCTGATTTCACCAAGGCATTAGAGATAAACCCAAGGCTTGCTGATGCATACAACAATCGGGGGATTGCTTATTACTTCAAGAGAGAATATGACAAAGCCTGGGAGGATGTCCATAAGGCACAAAGTTTAGGCTATCAAGTTCACCTAGAATTTCTCAAGGACCTTCGTAAAGCCTCAGGAAGACAAAGATAACTAAAGAGCCAGAGCAAAGGCTCAGGGAGCTGGAATGACAAGCACGCCAAGAACGCAAAGAGAAATAAGGGAAAAAATTACCTTTGCGTCCTTTGCGTGAAAAAACTATTTTCAGTCCACGAATTTTCCGTGTTTCATCTGTGTTCATCTGTGGCTGAATAGTTATGATTACAATTTATCACCCATTATTATATCCAAAGGAGTAAAATTAATGATTGAATTAACTATTGATGGAAAAACAACTCAAGTAAAAGAAGGAACAACTATTCTTCAGGCGGCTAAGTCTGCCGGGATTAAAATCCCGCATTTGTGCTATCATAAAAGCCTTTCGCCTTCAAGTAGTTGTCGAATATGTGTTGTCGAAGTTGAAGGTGCAAAGACATTGGTCGCTTCCTGCTCTTATCCGGTCAGTGATGGGATGAAGGTTAAAACTGACACCGAGCGGGTGCTAAATGCCCGTAAATTAGTGCTCGACCTTCTTTTATCCAACCATCCACAGGATTGCTTGAGCTGTGAGAAAAATAGTATCTGTAAACTCCAGAAATATGCCTATGAGTTAGGCATAAGCCGCACTACCTTTGAAGGAGCAAAAACTCAATATCCGATTGATACCTCTAACCCATTCATTGAGCGAGATTATAATAAATGTATTCTTTGTGGTCGATGTGTTAGTGTTTGTGCTGAAATTCAAATGCTTGGTATCCCTGATTTTGCCAATCGTGGCTTTGAAACTAAAATATCTACCTTTTATGATAGCCCATTACAAGAAACAGAATGTGCCTTTTGTGGTCAATGTGTAGCCGTATGCCCAACCGGGGCATTAACAGAAAAAGTGCGTAAGTTCAGAGGAAGGGAGTGGGAATTGAAGAAGGTAACTACGACCTGCCCATACTGCGGTTGTGGCTGCACCTTTGATTTGAATGTTAAAGATAACGAAGTCGTAAAGGTTACTTCCAATGATAAAAATCCGGTTAATGGTTTGGCTCTTTGTGTTAAAGGGAGGTTTGGGTTTGACTTTATCAATAATCCGGATAGATTAAAAACACCTTTAATTAAACAAGAATCAGGTGAATTTCGCCCTGCCAGTTGGGATGAGGCGTTAAAATTGGTAGCCAATAAATTTAGCCAGATAAAGACGCAATATGGAGCCGATAGTATCGCGGGCATAAGTTCAGCCAGATGCACCAATGAAGAAAATTATCTGTTCCAGAAGTTTATGCGAGTAGTGATTGGCACGAACAATGTTGACCATTGTGCCCGACTTTGCCATGCTTCGACTGTGGCGGGATTGGCGGTATCCTTTGGTTCAGGGGCAATGACTAACTCTATCGCAGAGATTGAGAATGCAGATTGCATTCTGGTAACAGGCTCAAATACTACCGAATGCCATCCCATAATCGGTTTGAAGATAAAGCAGGCGGTTAAAAAAGGAGCCAAACTAATTGTGGCTGACCCAAGACGGATAGAGTTGGTTGAATTGGCTGATGTCCATTTGCAATTCAGGAGTGGCACGGATGTCGCCTGGCTTAATGGGATGATGAATGTGATTATCAACGAAGGTTTGTTGGATGAAAAATTTATAGAAGAGCGATGTGAAGGGTTTGATGAGTTTAAGAAAATTGTTATGGAATACACCCCTGAAAAGACAGAGGAAATAACCGGTGTTCCCGCGGATGAAATAATTAAAGCCGCCAGAATTTATGCTACCGCAGATAAAGCCAGCATTATCTATTCAATGGGGATAACACAACATACTACCGGGACAGATAATGTCTTTTCCATTGCCAATCTGGCTATGCTCACGGGTAATGTCGGTCGGGAAAGCACAGGCGTTAATCCTTTGCGAGGACAAAATAATGTGCAAGGTGCCTGCGATATGGGTGCTTTACCTGTGGTTTTCTCCGGGTATCAAAAGGTAGTTGACCCGCAGGCAAGAATGAAGTTTGAACAAGCCTGGGAAGTTAAATTACCAGAACAACCAGGACTAACGGTAGTCGAAATGCTTAATGAGGCGGGTAAGAAAATCAAAGCAATGTATATTATGGGCGAAAATCCAATGGTTTCAGACCCGGATTTAACCCATGTGGAAGAATCACTCAAAAAATTGGATTTCTTGATAGTTCAAGATATCTTCCTGACCGAAACCGCTAAATTAGCGGATGTGGTTCTACCCGCCGCCTCTTTTGCCGAAAAAGATGGCACCTTTACCAATACCGAGCGGCGGGTGCAGTTAATCCGTAAAGCCATTGAACCAATCGGACAGAGCAGACCTGATTGTTCGATAGTTGAATTAGCCAATAAAATGGGTTATCAGATGAAATATGATTCTGCCGCCGCAATTATGGAAGAAATAGCCAGGTTAACTCCTTCTTACGGAGGCATTTCTCATCAGCGATTGGCAAAAGAAGGTGGAATTCAATGGCCCTGTCCTGATGCCGCTCATCCAGGCACAAAATTCTTGCATAAAGATAAATTTGTTAGTGGAAAAGGTAAATTTCAAGCAGTAAAATACTTACCCCCAGTAGAAGAGCCAGATGAAGAATACCCATTTTGGCTGACTACTGGAAGGATACTTTATCACTACCACACCGGCTCAATGAGCCGCAGGTCAAAAGGACTAAATGAAATTTGCAAAGAAGGGTATGTTGAGATTAATCCTCAAGATGCTATTTCTTTAGGGATAAGTGATGGTCAGACTGTAACTGTTTCGTCAAGACGAGGTTCGATTGAAATAAAGGCAAAGGTAACTGATAAAATAGCCCAGGGAACATTTTTTATCCCATTTCATTTTGCCGAATCTGCGGCAAATGTCCTCACCAACTCTGCATTAGACCCAATAGCAAAGATACCAGAGTTAAAGGTTTGTGCAGTAAAAATAAGGTAATTATTCAGCTTGTTTAAAGGAGGTGTTTTAGAATGAAGTTTTTTATTGATACCGCCAATATCGACGAGATACGCAAGGCGGCTTCCTGGGGGATTGTAGATGGTGTCACGACAAATCCCTCATTGATTGCCAAAGAAGGAAGGGACTTTAGAGAAACAATCCTTGAAATTGCCCATATTGTTGATGGACCGATAAGTGCAGAAGTGATTAGTGAAAATGCTGAAGGGATGATTTCAGAGGCAGAACAAATAGCCTTATGGCATCCCAATATTGTTATCAAAATTCCAATGACTCCTGAAGGAATGAAGGCTACAAAAATATTAAAGATGAAGGCAATCAAGACTAATGTAACTTTAGTATTTTCAGCTAATCAAGCATTAATTGCCGCCAAAGCAGGAGCAACTTTCGTCAGTCCTTTTGTTGGCAGATTAGACGATGTTGGCCAGGATGGAATGGAACTTATTGGTGATATTGTGGATATTTATGATATGTATGGATTTACGACTGAGGTAATTGTTGCCAGCGTCAGACATCCCATTCATGTGGTTATGGCGGCTAAATTAGGGGCTCATATTGCCACCATACCATTCAAGGTATTAGAACAACTATTTAAACATCCTCTTACCGATATTGGCATCGACCGATTCTTAAGTGATTGGAAAAAGATGGGATAATCATTTGCAATAGGATAGTATTTAACCACAGAGGCACAGAGACGCTGAGAAGAAATAGAAAAATATGGGAAGTGTCCCCATATTTCCCCTGATAAATTGTAATGACAACATCAAGTGTAATCGGTCAGTTATTGGTGGGAGAAAGGCATAAAGATTAAATTTCTCGCTAAGGCGCAAAGAACTCAAAGGAATAAATTATAATCTTTGCGAACTTTGCGTCTTTGCGAGAGAAAATTTCTATTTAGTTTTTACCACTGATAACTGAGGGATTACCGGCTGAGCTCAGGACGAAACTATTTAACCAGTTACCAATTATCCGTTTGCAGGTTATGAAACCTGATGATACGCCGTGCAAAACTTACTCAACACCACACTAGACAATACCTTTAATATTCTTTTTAATCTTTACCTGCCAGGAATTGTAAGGAGGTATTTCAATCTTCCAATTTGGGAAAAAGACAGAACCCTGGTAGCCTAACTCAAGTCCTGCTTCTGAAGAAGATACGGTATAGACAGGAAATCGCCATAAACAACAGGGTTGATTGAACTTAAAATCAATTTCTATCTTACCAATGTTATCTCGGAGTGTTATTTCTTTACAGTCAACATCTTCTGCGATTGAATCCATTTTATTATCTTTTAAATTCTCCATTTCGGGAATTATATAAAAACATTGTGTCCCTCCCACTAAACTTAGATTAAATTCTATCCCAAACCACAATGAAATATCTTTTTTGTCATCATTCCTGATTTCATAGGTTATCTCTATTTCTGAGTTCCTTGCTAATATTCTAACCGATTTTATTAGCCCGATTGATAATGCCTCCTCATTTACCAGCACTTTACCCTCTTTAGCCATATCTACTATTATTTCTTCTTTCCCCTGTCGGACTTTATGTTTATAAGATTGATTAATAAAATCACACACCTCTTTATAATTACCTCGACTAAAATTATCAAGTGTAATATCTTTGGGTAAAAAATGGTCAATTAAACAGCCCCGTTGGTGGAAATCATAAGTAAGGTATTTGTCTAAATCTTGTTGTTTAGTTGATAATTGTTCGTGGATAGTCGCAACACCTGTTGATTTCCTGGATATTTCTGCTTGTTTTATCTTTTGATGATATGCTTCTTCTTTACGACTTAATGTATTTGTAATATTACATAGTTTTGGTTTATAATCAAGTTCAAATAAAGTTCCACCTTTTAATGGTTGAAAATAAAGATTTAAGTAAGAATTACTGACTAAAATTTCCTTTTCCCCATCTTTATCAAAATCAATTGCCTCTATCTCTATCCAGCCGGGTGTATTATGAATGATATTTTCTGAGATAACTTCAGCATTAATAAGATGTTGATAGATAGCGTTTCTTAAATGAGGCAAATATAATCCTCCAAAAATGCCATGCCAATAGGCACAATTACATTGGCCTTGCCATAATTCTTCCTTTGCTCTATCAATACTTATCGGTCGATTATCAATAAACTTATCATTCTCAGTATAAACTAATACCTCTGATGCCTGAGATATTTGGTCAACTTTATTACTGACATATAGCATTTTTTTGTGCATATTATTGGCTTCTGGGTATTTAATTAAGAAATTACGCCAAAAGCTCCCTTTCATAAATTGGATATAAGATTGATATTTTTTGGAATGAGATAAATCAGCAATAGCCTTTTCGTATTCAATAAGAGAATGCGACGGGAGTGCCCACTGCATTAGTTCTTCATAAGCCGCACAGGGCAGATATACCCTTCCAAGAGAATTATTTTTCATTATCCAACCAGATAAAGTTGTCATTTTTATCCAGTCTGCATTTTCTAATGCGGTGAAGAAATTGTCCAACCAGCCTTTTTCATAGACCCATTCATAGGTATGAGGCCAGATGCCAAATTTTTCACCATCATCACCCATAAGTATCATTTTTGTTACATTTTCATCGGCGACCGATTGGAGATATTCCAGAACATTATCTACTTTTGGGGCAAATGGAATTAAATATCTTAACTTTTGGCTGATTGGGAATATTTTTATCGCTACCCCTTCTTCTTCGGTTACATAATATCCAAACAGGTCTTTCTCTTTAATTCCAACCCATTTAAAATGAGTATCGTCAACTAATGTGAATTCTACTCCCGCTTCACCTATGGGTTTAGATAACGATGGCTCCCAAACTCGTTCGGCTAACCACATCCCCTTTGGAACTATGCCAAAATAGTTTTTAATCGTATTGGTCAATTTTTGAATCTGCCCAATCTTATCGCGGTCAGGGATAGCAGGTAATATTGGTTCATAAAAACCACCAGTCAACATCTCTACCTGACCTTGCTGAATTAACTTTTTTACCTTGCTAATTATCTCCGGATGCTTTTCCAAAAACCAGTTTAATAAAGAACCACTATAATGAAGTGATAATTTAATAGCAGGATGCTTTTCTAAAACTTTAATAAAAGGAAGATATGCCTTTTGATAAGCCTCTTCAAAAACATAGTCAAAATTCCCAACAGGTTGATGGCAATGGATAGTTAAAATAAGTGTTATTTGTTTCATGATTTAAACCTCTTTTTCAGCATCTCTTCAACAATTTTGGGGACAAAACTATGCAGTGAACCACCCAGACTGGCTATTTCTTTTATCGCTGAAGAACTTAAGAAGAAATTATCTTCATGGGTCATCATAAACAGAGTTTCTATGCTGGGATTTAATCTTTTATTCAAGGAAGCCATTTGGAACTCATGTTCAAAATCTGACACTGCCCGTAGTCCTCGAATGATAATACTTGCCTGTTTTTTTTGTGCATATTCAACTAACAATCCAGAAAATTCTTCTATCTTGACATTAGGATAATCTTTGGTTATCTCTTTTAACATTTGTATTCGCTCTTGTATCGAGAAAAGAGTTGGTTTAGAAGAATCGCAAGCCACAGCAACTATTACCTCTTCAAATAAAGGTATCGCTCGTTCAATTATATCTAAATGACCATTTGTTATCGGGTCAAATGTTCCTGGATAAATAGCGATATTGTGCATTTTTACTCCTCTTACATCTTATTTTTCAATTCCAATACCAATTGAACCTCAGTTTTACTCATATTTACTGCCCTGGCAATTTCCTCTATTGAAAATCCAGCGAGCATTAATTCCTTTATCTTTTCCTTCTTCTCATCAACAGTTGCCTTTTTAGAAAGAGGTTTTATCTTTGGTCTTTCAACAGGTTTTTCCTTTATTTCTTCTAGTTCTTTGTTTTTTCTACCACGATTAGCGAGTATATCTAAATCAACCGTCATTGAATTTAATTTTACAATTTTATTATCGGCTAATTTGATAATATTCTTTAAATCTTCTATTTTATCTTCAAGGATATTTATATTCGTGTTAGAAACTCGATTAAACTCAGTGATTAATTTACCTACTTCATTTCTAAACTTATCAATATCTTTGAATTCAACATTTGTTATTCTGGGTTTAATCCCATGTATCCAGATAATATATCCGGCGAGGATAAAAGAAATAATCGTTCCAAGAAAAAGCACAAACTCCATTTCATCATTTATTGTAATAAATTTAGATGATTTTGTCAAGTGGCAGATTGAGATTTTTTCAACCTGTATGGTTAGAATTTAAAGGGGGTAATATTTTGGAGATGCTGTTCCCGGGGAGAATTGCTCACTGGAAGTAGTCAGGATTGAGCAAATTTAATTCCTAACCCTACAGCTTCTTTAGCCGTTTGGGCGTAAATGATAGGTGGTTTTTCGTGATTTTGGCGTTCTAAATGCCAGGTTCGTAATCCAATAAGGGGCACATTTAATTTTAAACAAAATGCCATCTCAGATAATGTTCCATAGCTTCCCTCAATGGCAATAATTGCTTCACAAGACCGGACAATGATAATATTTCTTGCCTGGTCTAACCCCGTAACAATAGGAATATCAATGTAAGGATTGGCAGAGGTTTTTGCGGTGCCGGGTAGTATGCCGATAGTTAATCCGCCCTGACTTTTTGCTCCGCAACAGGCAGATTCCATTATTCCACCTAATCCACCACAAATTAATATCGCCCCTGCCTTCGCAATTTCTTCCCCTACTTCAAATGCTAATTTTTTACCCTCATCAGAAGGATAACTTTCACCTATAACTCCAATTTGCATTTTATATATCCTGTTTGTAAGCGTTCAGCATTCAGTTTTTGAATGAACACCGGTAACTATTCAGCCACAGATGGACACGGATGAAACACTGAAAATTCGTAATCCATGTCCGTTTTCTGTGTCCGTAATTAGGCTGATAGCTGAAAAATTCGGTGGTGTCTTAATCTAGTGCTCTGTCGCTACTCAATTGATGTTCTCCCCTGGCCTAATCATTACCCACATCTTTTAGTGGACAGATTAGATAGAAATTCCAAATTCCAAGCACCAAATTCCAAATAAATTCCAAATTCCAAGCACCAAATTCCAAATAAATTCCAAATTCCAAACACTAAATTCCAAAGTTTATATTACAACGATAAAAATTCATTTAGACTTTTCAATAATTGAAGAAAAAATTTTCTTCA